>JBFYLR010000038.1:0-3554 GCA_041305305.1 Nanobdellota archaeon | reverse complement strand
GAGATGAGCTGACAGACGGGAGAAAATGGTTCAGGACGCTGTTTATTGCTTCTATTTCTTTCGCAGGATTATTCTGGCTTATGGGATTTAGATATATCTCATTAACTCTGATTTTTATTGCAATTGCCAGCTTTGTCTCGTTGTTCAAGAGCTCTGACAAGAAGTGGACAAAGAAGAGGATTTAAGAAAATTTAACTTTGGAGTTTAAACAATAATTTATAAATAAATTTTACAGTCAATATGGTGTGGACAAAATCATCATACCTGCGTCCATAACATTTGAAACTTCTTTGCTGAATAGGAAGTATAGTTGGAAATCGAATCCTGGGAAAGAAACGGTATACAAAATAATATCTAAACGAGCCTTTGTAAGATTTAGCTGTAAAAATCTTGCTTGTAAATTAAACAGGCTGAAATCTGAGAAGAGAAGGATAGATGTGCAGTTTATTGGCAATAAGAAAATTATAGTTAATAGGGCAGAGAAGGGCAAATTTTCCATACAAGGTTATGGTGGAAAGCATCCATATGTACAATTTGTGGTGAATAGTGCACTGCCCAATAGTTTAAGAAAGAATTTTGAAGTTAAGTCAGATTCTTATCCAGTTGAAGTTTTTATAAGCCTGGATGAATGGAGTGAATTTGGCCTATCACCTGCAGACTTTCTTATTGAAGTTGAAAGAGATGCCAAGTCACTCTTGACAGCTGCCTTGAAAAAAGGATTTAGTGTTAACAAAGTCTCCAAGGGGAGAGAATTTGACATAAACATTACTAATCGTGGTGGAAAAGAGATGATAATAGCCCTTTCTTCACATATCGCTTCCAGCAAGAGTAGAAGCAAAGAGAAGACTATCCAGAAGATATTAATGGATATAAGCAAAATGTTGCCCTATTTGGATAAAAATAAGGGAGTAGTCCCCGTTATAATAACCCGTCCGATTGAATTTGAGGGCTCATGGTCGTTTACAACCCAAAAATATCTGGAGTTTTATAGGGACAAATTTGGATTTTTGTTCCTAACCACAGAATTTAAAAAAGGGTGGGAAGATGAGATTATAAAGGAGTTATCGAAATTATAATATGTACAGCCCACAGATAGAGGAAAAGAAAATATTAGATTTCTGGAAGAAGGATAAGATATTTGAAAAACTAAGAAAGAAAAATGCAGGTAAAAAGAGATGGAGCTTTATTGACGGACCAATAACTGCTAACAACTCTATGGGGGTTCACCATGCTTGGGGAAGGACTTACAAGGACATGTTCCAAAGATTCAAAGCAATGCAGGGCTATGACCAGAGGTATCAGAATGGTTTTGACTGCCAAGGACTATGGGTTGAAAGAGAAGAAGAAAAAGATTTGGGATTAAAGAACAAAGAAGACATTGAAAAATTTGGAATACTTAACTTTGTAAATGCATGCAAAAAAAGAGTAGAAAAGTTCTCGGGAATACAAAGAGACCAGTCAATTAGGCTTGGACAATGGATGGATTGGGACAACAGTTATTATACAATGACGGATAATAATAACTTGCATAATTGGCATCTCCTTAAGAATTATTTTGACAAGGGTTGGCTTTACAAGGGAAAAGATGCAGTCCCATGGTGCTGGAGATGCGGAACAGCCAGTTCAAAGCATGATATCGCAACAGAAGGTTACAAAGAAGTAACTCATAGCGCGCTGTTCATGCAATTCCCATTGAAGAGGGCTCCCGATGAATATTTTCTGATTTTTACAACAACCCCGTGGACTGTTCCGGCTAATGTTGCAATTGCAGTCAATCCAAATATAGTCTATGTAAAAGTGGATAATGAGGGAGTAAAATATTGGCTTGCTGAATCTAGGCTCATGGAGCTGGAGGGCAAATATAATATTCTTGAGAAGAAGACCGGCAAAGAGTTGGAAGGAACCGAATATATAATGCCTTATTTTGATTTGGAACCGCAGAAAAAATCACCTCATAAGGTAGTTCTATGGGATTTAGCATCTGAAGAAGAAGGAACAGGGATTGTGCATATTGCGCCAGGGTGCGGAGCAGAAGACTTTAGTTTGTCCAAGAAGATTGGTCTGCCGGCAATATCTCCTCTTGATGATGCAGGAGTTTACCTTGAAGGATATGGGCAATTCAGTTTAAAGAAATATAACATTGTAAACAAGGAAGTGCTTGAGGACTTGGAGCAGAGAAGATTTGTATATAAAATAACTCCCTACAAGCACAGATACCCTCACTGCTGGAGATGTGGAAGCGAACTTGTTTTCAGGCTAGTTAATGAGTGGTATATCTCATGCAAAGAGATAAGAGCGAAATTGATTAAAGAGAATAAAAAAATAGAGTGGTTCCCAGAATATGGAAAATTAAGGCAGGAAGAATGGTTCAAAAATATGGGAGACTGGCTTATTTCAAGAAAGAGATATTGGGGTTTACCTCTGCCGATATGGGAGTGCCCATGCGGAAATATTGAAGTTATCGGAAGTCTTAAAGAATTGAAGGAAAAAGCAGTTGACAAGAAAAAAGTTGATTCATTAAAAGAAATACACCGCCCTTGGATAGATGAAATAAATATAAATTGCACGAAATGTGGAAAGGAAGTCTCGAGAGTCAAGGATGTTGGAGATGCATGGCTTGACGCAGGAATAGTCCCATTCTCAACACTTAACTATCTCACAGACAGAAAATATTGGGAAGCTTGGTTCCCTGCTGAATTTATCTCTGAAAACATGCCAGGGCAGTATCGGGGATGGTTCAATGCATTGTTCTGGGCTTCTGTAACTCTTAGCGGGAAGGCGCCATTCAAGACAATTATGGGCTATGAAACTCTAAAGGATGAGAAGGGAGAAGAAATGCATAAGAGCAAAGGAAATGCAATATGGTTTGACGATGCAGTTGAGAAAGTTGGCGCAGACCCAATGAGGTTGTTATATTGTTTACAAGATCCTGCTAGAGAATTAAGATTTGGATATAATGTATTAAGAGAGCCTACAAATTACTTGAATATATTGCATAACTTATCAAACCTTATTGGAAAGAAAAAATGCGGCAAATTGCAAATTGAGGATAAATTAATAATTAGCAAGTTCAATTCTCTTATTTTAAAAGTGACTGAGGAAATTGAAAGTATGCATCCTCATTTAGCTGGCGGGGCGCTTGTTAACTTCTGGATAAATGATTTTAGCAGAGGTTATATCCAGATAGTGCGGGACAGAATTGCAGAAAATGATGAAACTGCCACCGCAATAATTACGGAGATATTTGTTGGTTTGTTGAAACTGCTCGCCCCAATTTCACCATTCATAACTGAGACATTGTGGCAGAATTTGAAGGAAAAAAATATTGTTAGTGAAGAATCTGTCCATCTATGCAGTTGGCCAAAAGCTGACAAGAAGAAGATAGACAAGAAAGTTGAGGCAGAATTTGAGGTTATGATTAAAATAATTGAGGTTGGCTTGTCAAAGAGAGATGAAGCAAAGATTGGATTGAAATGGCCTCTTGCAAAAGCGAAAATCGCCGGAGATTTCAAGATGGACAAGGCGCTTGAGACAATAATTGCAAGGCAGCTTAA
>JBFYLR010000037.1:0-13257 GCA_041305305.1 Nanobdellota archaeon | reverse complement strand
TCCTGTTCTCATCTGAGTCTGATTCAAATGCCATGTTCCTGTTGCATTGTGCCAAAGGGAGCAATTAATTAATTCATAATCATCAGAAACACTCGCATTAAATGTTAAATTGACATAAACTGAAGTGGTATTTGAATACCCTGCAATTGGCTTATCGAGTGAGACAGATGGAAGATTATCTCCTGAAGGCGTTGAGCTTTGGTCTTGCACAGCACCAATGGAATAAAATCCTGCAGGATTATTCTGGTTCTGATAGGAGGCATTCATCCACGCAATCGAGCGCCCCGTGCTAGACAACATGACTGCATCAACCAACCCTGTATAATCAAAAGCTGTATTCCCCCATGAGCCGATATAAAATCCACTTGTTGTCGCAATGCTGCCCGGAGCATAGGTTGATGCATCCTTCGTTCCATCAACATACATTGTATGATTTCCGTTGTCAATAGCGCTATTTCGTGAGAGGCAGGCATAATGCCAGTTGTTGTCATTAACAGTTCTTCCCTCAGGATAATAATATCCTGTCTGGTTCCCGACCCAAATTCTTGCTTTTCCACTGTTTGTCTGAATTGAATATCCTGCAAAAGGAGAAGTTGTAATCTTGCCCACCACTCCTACAGACGCTGCGCTCTGTGTTGTCTTGAACCAGGTGCATATTGTGTAATTTCCTGTAAAATCAAAGTCAGAAACGTCTCCAAAATTAATATATTCCTCGGATGCCGCATTAAAGTTAATTGCTCTTCCAATCTTTCCCGTTTGCTGATAATCTGGAGTCCCTCCGCTTCCTGTGCTGTCGCGATTATTACTCGTGGAATCATAAACTGTTCCGGAAATCTCATTCAGATGATAAACTCCCTTTGTGTTAGTGTCCCAAACCCCTTCTGCATTCTGCTGGTTCGCAGCCCCAGAATTATTATAATATGTCCAGAGGATATTGCTACCTGAAGAAGAAAGATTAACTCTTACCCATGCAATCAGCTGTGCATCTGTCGAGTTGTATGTCTGATTAAATAATTCAATCTCATGGCTAAGCTTGTTTCCCTCGGCATCTGTGAAGAGAATATCATCTCCATCAGATTGTGCATAATCTTTTAATCCAGAGCTATATAATGAAACAAGCAATGGGAAGTCATTCAGATTCTCAGTTACCTTTCCAGCATCTATTGTAACATTCATTCTGTATGTCCAGTTCGAGTATGCGCTGGGGAATCCAGCAACTTCAAGCGAACCTCCTTTTTCTCCGCCCCCTGCATAAACCGCTCCCGCAATTGCCAAAACTATAATTAATCCTACAAAAGCAATTTCTCTCCTCTCCATTCTGCCTCTTTTCTCTCTAATCACTGGCTCTTCTCCCCTCTTGTTATTCTCTTCATCTCAAGTTCAATCCTCTTTGAGAGCATTATAGCATGCTCTTCACAGTACTTCTGGAAATTATCATATACATTAGAATCCACGCTCAATGTCACCTTTTTCTTTGTCATATTTGCTAAAGATGCTTTAAATTGTTTTGTATAGTTATCAGATACACTTCTTCTTTATAAATCTTTCTGTATATAGAATTATAAATATGTTAACTTACTTATAATTATTTCTATAGAAGTATTATCTTTATTACAGATATGCTGCTACAAAATTATTCCCAAAAACATCCGAAAAGCTTTATCTTAGATATCTTCTTTTTAAATGTTATTCTTTTCAGTAGCAAAAACATCACTTTTAAATATATGACAAATTTAAAGAAATCATGATAAAAAAAGAATTTCTTGCCTGCATTATACTTGCAATATTTATTCTTCCCTTGGTGTCTGCGGAAAAAATAGAAATTACTCCTCTGAAAGACACTTTTGTCGCCGGGCAGATGCTCTCTCTGAAAGTCTCTCTTTTTGATAACGGCAACAATCCTATCAAAGCAGATGTATCTCTCGAGATAGAAGATGCAGAAAGAAGATTTCTCATAAAAAAGGTAGTAGTTTCAAATGAACTTGCAGAAATAAGCCTCGGAGACAGCGCGCCAGCAGGCTATTGGAGAATTACGGGAGAGTATAATGGCGTTAGTGCAACTGCCATTGTCATGATTGAGTCGAATGACCTCGCAAAATTCGAGGTAACAAACAATACTTTAACAATCATAAATATTGGGAATGTAAGATATACAAAGACGGTTCAGATTGTTATTGGCGATTCAATTGGCACAAAAGAAGTCGATTTGGGCGTCGGAGAGAGAATAAGTTTCAGGCTTGTCGCGCCAGCAGGCACATATAATGTAAGGGTAACTGACGGAAAAACAACTTACGCTACAAACAATATTGCTCTTACAGGCAATGTAATAGGTATTCTTGACAACAGGCAGACAACAACAGGCCCTCTTACAAGCGGAATGAAAACAGAGGAATCTCCATATGATGAATCATCCGGCTCAGGAAGGAGCAGAACCATCGCCTACGTATTTGTCATAGCAATATTTGCCGCGGCAATTCTTCTTGTGATAGAAAGAAGATACAAAAAGTCTGCTCTTAAGCTCTCAAATTACCAATTATCAAATTAATATTTACTTCTTTGGCATCCCGGATTCAATTTCAGAAGGAGTATGCTTGAAATAGGCTTTGATGAGCTTGTTCCTTCCGGATTCCTTTGCCTGATAAAGCAGAGCGTCCGCAGAATCTATAAGATGGTGCCTGCTCTTGTAATCTCCATGGAAGGTCACAAGCCCCATGCTAATTGTTATCTTCCCCTTCGGCTGTTTCTCCTGTCCTTTGAAATGTGTGCTTTCAACAGTCCTCCTGACTCTCTCGGCAATTTTCGCCGCGCTTTCATGCGAAGTTTCAGGCAATATGACAATAAATTCCTCTCCTCCGTATCTTGCCAAAGTATCAACATCTCTTATCTTGCCGCCAATTATTTTTGAAATTCTCTGCAGAAGGAGGTCTCCAGCAAGATGCCCATTGGAGTCGTTATAAACTTTGAAGAAATCGATGTCCATCATCAATATTGACAGAGGGTGCTTGAATCTCTCAGCTCTCTTTATCTCCTGGTCAAGAATCTTGTATAGTGCTCTTCTGTTGTATATTCCTGTAAGCTCGTCTATAAGCGACGTTCTTGCAACGCTGAAATAAAGTGAGACGAGATAATTCACTGCCAGAAGGGATGCTGCAACTCCCCCAGCCAATATTATTATCTCAACTGTGACTATCCAATATATGTACGCAACGCTCTTCTCGATTCTTAACAAGCTGTCAAGAAAAGACGAATCTCCCTTAAGAATCTCCACAACTGCCTTTATTATATTTACATTTGTTCTTACAGTCATAAATGAGAAGACTCCGAATAGAACGGCTGCAATTATGAGGAGAAATACAAATAAATGCAGGCTGCTCCTGAACCTATCACTCTTTTTTAGCATACACTACTAAACTAATCTGAGTTTTTAATCATTTCTAAATCAGTACTCTCTGTCAGGTCTGTCGGAGCCAGTTATTTCTCTCATGAGGTCGGCATGGCGGTATGGGCGGAGTCTCGGGTCTTCTTCAATCTGCAGAGGCACAGTGCTTACGCTCACCCTTTGTGGTGCTTTGCTTGTCTCTACTGAACCTCCTCGGTACAATGCAATAAACTCTCCATCTGCCAGAACTGCATCAATCTGAGGCCTTGTTCCAGTCTCTTTTTTAGTCATAATAGTTATTTTTATTTTCTGGCTTTAAAAAGATTTTTATTCTCAAAAAACACGCAATTTTATGCCTGTTTATATAATCGAACATCTCGAGCCGGAAGTTTACCCATGGTGCCTTATTGAATACAAGAATATCTCAAAGATAGTGGGGGCGGGTAACTTATGGTTCACAAATATACCTCAAACAAGCAATGAAGCAAAGGAGCTTGAGAAATTTGGCAAAGTCATGACTGAATCAGCCTCTTCTCTAAATCTTAAGAACTCATGCATACTTGACCCGGATGCAAAATCAACATTATCTCCTCAGGAAGCAAAATCCTTTGATTATTTTATCTTCGGAGGCATTCTGGGGGATTACCCTCCAAGAAAAAGAACAACTCCGGAATTAACCTCAAAGATAAAAAACGCCCAAGCCAGAAACATTGGAAAAAAGCAGTTCTCAACAGACAATGCTGTCTTCGTTGTTCACGAGATTGCAAATGGGAAGGATATGAAAGATATGAAATTCAAGAACAAGATTACAATAAAGATAAATGAAATAGAATCTATAGACCTGCCTTACTGCTATCCTCTCATTAAAGGGAAGCCTCAAATAAGCGAAGAACTTGTAACTTTTCTGAAGAATAAGAAAAGCTTCTGAGACATAGCTCTTAGATTATACAAATCTTTATTTATTAATTTATTATGCTCTGTCTATGCCTGGACTGGAATATGTTATTGATGATGACTGTGCAGATTCTTTCAGAAAATTTGTCAAGTTTGATGAGAGAGGCAGCGTAGTCTTTATTGACTGGGAAGGTATAGAAGGCACGATGCCCGTAGAGAGAACCTCTTCGGATGCGCGCCTCAGAATAAACATTCTTTCTGCATTATGCCAGATAGGGATACTGACGACACACAGGGAAGGAAATTACTGCCTTTCTGCACAGCCAGGCGGAGCCCTTCTGAATCCAAGAATAGACTCGCCCTCTCTAAACTCTGAAGAGACACTTTATTTTAGAAGAGAAAGAGATGCAGATGAATTCAAAGCGAGAGTTTATGCAAATTCCACTTATTCAATTGATGTAGTCAGAATGTAATTATCTTATCTTTAGTCCCTTTACTTTTGCCTCGGCGTATAGGCTTCTTGGGCACTTCTTATTCGAGAAAGCGCATATCACACAGCATGATGTAAGAGGATTTCTCACTTCCTGGTTGCATTTCGGGCAGATGTATTTCTGCGGACAGTTCTCGACATCAACAATCGCTTTCGTTCTTTGCGTGCAATGAGGACATTTCAACAAAGCAGACTTAGGTATTTTCTGTACGCTTTTTCTTCTCCCCATTGTAA
The DNA here is from genome assembly GCA_041305305.1 of Nanobdellota archaeon. Classification (GTDB taxonomy): domain Archaea; phylum Nanobdellota; class Nanobdellia; order Pacearchaeales; family GW2011-AR1; genus JAOAJC01. The sequence continues at coordinate 8,260 of JBFYLR010000037.1, read as the reverse complement.
AATTATCTCTTTCCCAGTTTCCTGTTTATCTGCTCAAGAAGGCTCGTCATCTTCTCAAACTCCTTCGCCTTCTTTCTGTTCCAGAAGATGTTTAGAATATTAAAAATAATATACGCAATTATAAATCCTCCAACAGCCTGGAATAATGTTATCAGATTTGAAAATCTCCCAATAAGCTGTTCAGGCACCTCCATAAGCGTCAAGTTATTCAATGCATATCCTGTTATTGGGTCAACCATTTTATGCTGTTCCTCCCTGCATCGCCGTCTGATTTGCACATATCATTCTTAACTGCTCAAGCGCCTTGCCCGTCTGACTCTCTGGGTTATTTATCTCTGCACACCCCTTGGCTGCATTCGGGTCAGGAATCATTCCGCTCATCAAGGCATATTTTACATAAATATTTGAGCACAGGCTCTTCATCTTTGTTTCAAGAGTTGTAATCTGACTTTCCACAGCAGGCAGTTTTGAGCAGTCTCCCTTAGCCAACGCCTCAAAATTCGCCCTTAGGGAAGGGTCATTCGCAAGAGCGATAACTTCTGTAACCTGCGCCTGCAGATTTTTATAAGTATAATATCCATAAACTGCAAGGGCAGCAGCAAGAACAAAAAGCACGGCGAGGACAATAAGCATTATTTTCAGCCATCTTTTCATGATATATTCAATAAAACTAATTATAAAAAGCTTATTATTTGATTATAAGGAGATGACATGTCAAGAACCTTTGGTGCTTACATAATTATAAAAAGCTTATTGTGCGTAAGATATAATTAATTCTGACCTGCTCACCTCGTTTAAGTAATACGATTAATTCCGATTCACCTTCACTGTGAGCTTTCTCGCAAAGCTGCGAAGCTTCTCGTATCGGTGAACGGAATGGGGTATCGGTGAATTGCACACCGATTGCAAAGTCCCGAACCTTGAGGACTGCTAATTATCCTAATACCCCGAAGCCATCTAAACCAGGATATTTATTTAAACCTGCTTTTCTTGCCCTTGATATGGCAAAGAAAAAGCAATCCCTCGCGTGGAGGGCCACAAAAGGCATATTCAAGGGCTTGGGCTATGGTGTCTGGTACACTGCTAAAGGCGCGGGATGGGTGATTGGAAAAGCTGCAAAGGGAACATATAATCTTACAAAAAGAAAAATGGCGGAAAGAGCCGTAAAAAAAGAGCTTGAAGGCAGCCCCATTTATCGCAAAAAAGCAATGTTTGAACCTCTTGAAGTTCTTGAAGAGATATCAGGAGACTTCTCAATATCTGAGAAAAGACTGCATCACGACTCAATAATTGCCCTTATTTTTGGCAAAAGGGGGAGCGGCAAGTCTGCTTTGGGATTCAGATTGCTTGAGAACATACATCATAGAGCGGGGAGAAATTGCTCTGTTCTCGGAGTCTCCCAGAAATCTATGCCTCACTGGATAAGCTCCATTGAAAAGATAGAAGACGCTCCGCAAAACTCAGCCGTTCTTGTTGATGAAGGCGCAATCTCATTCAATTCAAGGGAGAGCATGAGCAAGGGGAATAAATCTCTTAGCCAGCTTATGGCAATTGCAAGGCATAAAAATCTCACAATTTTATTTATAACCCAGAACACCGGGATGATTGACAGGAATGTCTTGAAATTATCCGATTTGCTTCTTGTCAAGCAGGGCAGTCTCCTCCAGCTGGAGATGGAGCGCCCGGAAATACGCAAATTCTATGAGAAGGCGGAATCTCTTTTCAAAAAGCTTGAAGGAGACAAGAGACAGTATGTTTACATGATAGACTCTGATTTTGAAGGCGCCCTTTCGCACAATCTTCCAAGCTTCTGGACAGAAAATCTAAGCAAGAGCCACTCAGAGGAAAAAGATTAATCTGCAAAATGAAATTTAATTACAAAAGAGCACTAAAATCTTCTCTCTGGGGCATAGCTGGGTTGTTCATCTCTCTTTCCATAATCCCCCAGCACAGGCTTACTCTTCTAAGTTATCCTCTATTCATCCTCTCACTGCTCATGTTTGTTCTTGCCTTCTGGCAGTTCTATAAGGATAATAGAAAATGAAAAAGCCAGAACTTCTTGCTCCAGCAGGCGACTTCCCAAGCCTTATCTCTGCCATAGAATCGGGCGCAGATGCAGTCTATTTCGGATTGAAGGATTTTAACATGCGCGACTCTGCAAGGAACTTCTCAATAGGTGATTTGAATAGGATATCCAAACTTTGCGGAAAGAAAGTCAGAAGATACCTTACTTTGAACACAATAATCTATGATTCTGAGTTAAAAAGCCTGGAAAATGTAATAAAGAAAGTGAAAGGCAGAGTGGATGCAGTTATATGCTGGGATTTATCTGTGATTCAATTATGCAAAAAATACAAAATTCCTTTTCATATTTCGACTCAGGCTTCAGTGTCTAATGTAAAATCAGCTGAATTCTACAAGAATCTTGGGGCAGAAAGAATAGTTTTGGCAAGAGAATTGAATCTAAAGCAAATAAAGAAAATATCAAAGATTGTTGACATAGAATGTTTTGTTCATGGCGCAATGTGCGTCTCTGTCTCTGGGCGGTGTTTTACCTCCCAATTTATGAGGTGCAAGAGCGCAAACAGAGGGCAGTGTACTCACCCCTGCAGGAGGGCTTATATAATAAAAGATGAAGAAGGAAATGAATTGAAACTTGAAAACAACAAGGTAATGTCCGCAAAGGACTTGTGCGCCCTGCCCTTCATGGAGAAGCTCAAAAAGGCAGGTATATCTGCATTCAAGCTAGAAGGAAGAAACCGCAGTGCAGAATATGTAAAAACGGTAGTATCGGTATACAGAAGAGCCATTGACAAAAAACTATCAAAAGAAGAGATAAAATCAGGCATTGAGCAGTTAAAGCAAGTATACAATAGGGGTTTCTCATCAGGTTTCTATTTAGGAGCTCCAACTTCAGATGATTTCGCAACAACAGAAGACAGCGAGGGCAAGGAATCGAAGCTTGTTGTCGGGAGGATAGTGAATTATTGGCCTAAAATAGGCGTTGCGCACCTCAAGATAACTGCACACGATATTCATCTCGGAGATGAACTATATATTATTGGGAATAAAACGGGCGTCAAGAGAGCAGAAATAACTGATATGCAGCTAAATCACAAATCTCTTTCTGTCGGAAAGAAAGGGCAGGATATTGGTATAAAACTTCCCCTTTGCAGGGAAAATGACATGATATATATAATAAAAAAGAAAGCCCTGGCGAGCACTCCCTAATTGCAACCTTTTTAAATAACTCCCTCCTCATTCCTATATGCTAAATTGGGGTGTTGTGGTGTCTGTTCTCGTGGGAATTGTCATTTTCCTTTTCGGGCTTGAGAATTTCAGCAATGAGATAAAGAAGATTGCCGGGGAAAGATTCAATAGGTTCCTGCAGAGAGCAGTCAGCAACCGTTTCACCGCAGCCCTGTCTGGTTTCTTTGTCACAGCCGTTCTTCAATCCAGTACCGCAACGACTCTCATTACTGTAAGCTTGATTAATGCAGGGTTTATTTCATTCTATCAAAGTTTGGGAATTATCTTTGGCTCAAACATCGGCTCAACAGTTACTGCCCAGCTCGTGGCTCTGAAGCTCACTTTCTTTGCCCCATTTTTTGTCATAATTGGATTTGTCATAGGGCTTGTTGGAGGGAAATACAAATATATTGGAAAAGGAATGTTCTATTTCGGGCTTGTCTTCTTTGGGCTTTCAATAATGTCTCTGGCGGTAGAGCCTCTCAAAAATGATCCTTCTGCGCTTTATTATTTCGGCAAACTGTCTAATGTCTTCATAGCCATTCTCGCAGGATTTGTAATTACGGCACTGACTAATTCAAGTGCAGTCACAATTGGTATGATTATAGTTCTTTCTGGTGCAGGGATGATTTCTCTCGGGCAGGGTATCCCTGTATTGCTTGGCGCCAACCTCGGGACCACACTCACAACAATTATTGCCTCACTGCGGTTAAATCTGCACGCTAAAAGGGCCGCAGTTGCACATCTCATGTTCAACGTATTTGGAGTCATCCTCCTACTTCCATTCCTCGGAGTATTCACAAACTTCATTGCCTCTCTTGGAGGAAATGTTGGGCAGCAGATTGCAAATGCCCATACCATTTTCAATGTTCTTGCGGCCGTTCTGTTCCTTTTTGTGCTAAATCCCTTCAAGAGAATAATTGATGCAATTGTACCAGGCAAAGAAGAAGAAATATTGCTAAAACCCAAATACCTGAAAGAGATCCCTCCTGCATCAACTTCTGCCGCATTCTCAGAGTTTGAAAAAGAAATAAAATATATTATGGAAACGGACTATAAAATGTTCGAGCTTTCAAAGTGTTTGTTGAAGAACGATAACTCAAAGAGTGCCAGCAGACTTGAAAGTTTTGGGATGCTCAGCGACAGGCTGGCTCTTGCAATAAACCGCTCTCTTTTGAAGATTTCCTGGAGGAAGCTGAGTGAAGTGGAAGCAAGAAAAGTTCTTTATTTGGTAAGAATGGCAAACACTCTGGAGCAGCTGGGCGATATTGCAGAGGATTTGGGCAGTCTTCAGCGCAAGATGGCTGAAAGAGGCATAACTGACATAAGCTCCTCCACAAAAGAGGTAGAACCGTTATATCAGAGATTTGAGAGTGCTTTCCGAGAATTGGAACTATGCTTCCCTGACAAAATGCCAAATCATGCGCGCGCAATTACGGAGAGAGGGAGAATTGAACCCCTGATTAACAGGAAATATCGGTCCTATGTCCCACTTCTAAAGATTGAGAAGCAATATTCCGGAAGCGTATTCATAGAGGCAGTCTCGCTTCTTGAGAGCTCTATTTCAAAACTAAGGGAAGCAATCGTTCTTGCGCAATATTACGCAAAACTTGGGAAAAAGAAATAAGAATCACGGCGCCACTCGGCGCAGTGTTGGAGACGCCCTCCCTGTTCGATAATTATAATAAAAAATAAAAAAGATTTGTCCACTTTAAATTGAACTTAGATGATTAGAACCTTCTTGCAGGTTTCATCTTTGCATAGCAGTCTCTGCAGTAAACTGGCTTTCCTTCTGTAGGCTTGAATGGCACTTCGCATTCTTTCTTACATTCGGAACAAACTGCTTTATGCATTTCTCGTGGGCCGTCATTGAAACTTCTTCCAAATCCGCCACTTCTTGGTCTGTCGTTAAATCCCATGTATATTTTCCTCCGTATAGTTACTAACAATCAGAAATCGGTTTCCGCTCTCCAATTGTCTTGAGAATAATGCTAATTATGAGGTTATAAATCTATGCTTCTTTGTTTGCCGCAGGGGAATCAAAGATAGAACTCCTCAAAAATCACTCATTCAGCAAATTTATCATTCCCTTTATCTCCTTGTCGTTCTCAAGAAACTTGGTATACTCTCTGAAGTTCTTAAGTGCTCTCAGGAAGAAAATGGTTTTTTTGCCTGCCTCATTCCCCTCTATAGCATAAACGATATGCACTCCGTCTATTTTTGCCCTAAAAACAGAGACATCTTTTATCTTCTTCTCGAATTTGTGCAGTTCTGTAAAACAACTATGCGAGCATGATAGGATGTTCTTGATAATCTCGTCAGGATTCTCAACATCTCGGTTAAAGTGCTTTGAGACCCTGCATTCCTTAATCAGGGGTTGCAGCTGTTCAAAATGAGACTTGCATCCGCAGTCTCCCCCGCATACAGGGCATTCATTTGTTTCTTTCATAAATTCCTCAAATATTTTCTTTTAAGTCTAGATAAAGAACATAGTTGTTCCAAATATAATCAGGAACAGCCCGTTTAGAATTAATCCAATAATTCCCAGAACAAAACCTGCCATTGCGTAACCGGTTGGCTTATTTGCCCTCTGAATCCTTGCCATAGATAGCGCAATCCCGCTGGCTATAATTCCAAAATAAGGGGTAAATACCAGAATAAGGCCTATAATTCCCAGAATAATGCTTGCTAGTCCTTTTGATGTTGAATTATCCTTCTTATTCAACTTCTTTATCTTTCTGTCCGTCCAAAATCTCAATAAAACCAAAAAGACCAGTTCAATGATTATAAACACCAAAAAGAAGTAAGCAACAACTCTTATTGATCCGGAAATATCATAGAAGTTATCTCCGAGAGCATCCCACTTCTCTTCATTCATCTGCCCAGTTTGAGTAGTTCTATTCGCATAGATAATCATATAATTTCCTTCTGTAAGAGTAAGATTCTTATTATCTACAGTTATCTCCAATGTCCCCTCATTAAGATATATAGTCGTAGTATTCGTAGTTTCATTGTAATCAACAACATATTCTGTGCCTCTTACGAAGACTTTTGCATTTGGTGTGTCAATCTCGAATTTATCTGGAGTAGCAAACTTCACTGAAGACTTCAAACTACCTGTTGCAAGGTAGAACTGGTCCAATAAAGCATTCCCCACTTTTAATTGGGTACTTGCTCCAAGACTCAAATGCCCAACATCTGAAAATATAATGTTAATGCTAGAACCTGGCCCAGTTCTAACACTATCATCTACCTTAAGATAAAGTTCTCTTCCTGGAATAACTTTTGTTCCGTCTGACCTAACGACGTAAGCATCCCCATTAAATCCTCCAAAACTTGGCATCATTCTTCCAAATTCATCTCTTCCTCTGTTGTCATTTGTATTCCAAAGCCCGCTTCCAAGAGGGTCAGAACCTGCACTTCCTCCGTTTTCACTGTCTGCGCCAGAAGAAGACAGAGCATCGAGGTCACTATTTAATTTTTTTATTAATTCCAGCTGATAGTTTGCTTCTGCAAGTTGGTTTGCATCAAATTGAGTCTTCCATTGATTATAACAACTATCATCCAGGATACCTCCGCAGGATTCCAGTTGCGCTTCAATTTCCCAGTATCTCGGGTGGTAAATGTTATTACGATAGTCTTTTTCTGCTTCTATTGCAGTGTTGAACAGTCTGAGGGACTTATCGCTGTATTTCCCTATAGCTTGATTTAGTAACTTCATATATTGCTCGCGAATTTCGCACAAACCTTCCGTAGGATTATAGTTGCGGGAACAGTCCTCCGGAGCATATGTATAAAAATAAGTTGCCTGCATAGCTGGATAAGATTCTGCGCCCGAAGATGTTTGAGTAGGAGAGCTATCCAGATTACAGCACTGCCCGGCGTAGTTCACTTTGCAAAGCGTCTCAGCAGATTTTCCAGTGGACGCCATTAAATCAGCGCACGAAACAGCTCCTGCACTGGCAAATCCAGAAACTCCAATGATTATTAAAGCTGTCAGAAATACAAAAGCTATTGCCTCTTTTTTCATAAATAACCTAATAATGTCAAATATAAAAAGGTTTAGAACGCCTGCACTGTCCGACTTGCTATCTCGATTTAGCTCTGAACAGCTTAAATAATATAATTGTCAAAATAATAAAAAATACTGCTGTTGCTAAATAAACCATAAAATTTGTTTCTGGTTCTGGAAAGAAGAATAATGCTATTAATCCCACAACTAAGGAGATAATCCAATAGTTTTTCATATCTCCTCAAAGCCCCCTCCCTATAAAGATATTGCTTCTCAACCTCTTCGTTCACTGCAGCGAGAAAGCCCGCAGCGTAAGCGAGGAGCTTCGCAGCAAGAGTGAATCGAAGATAGAACGCCCCAACCGGCTGAAAGAATTTTCTTGTTTGGAATGTAATTCTTAGTGCCGTTTGTGGCGCAAGACTTGCAGTCTTAAGAAACGCCCCAACCGAACAAAAATCCGATTGGAACACGCTTCACTTAATCCTGCCTGCTTTATAAACGAGATTTATTTCGGGAGAAGCGTTTTAGTTTCCACTACACGCCCACACCGGGAATCGGACCCGGATCCTCACCGCGACAGGGTGATGTACTCGCCATGATACGATGTAGGCATGCTCTTTTTTAGCAGAAACCATTTTTAAATCTTTAGATATTTATTCATCAAATAATTTAAATATGCCTTTGGATATTTCAGACTATAAACAAAAGAGGAATTAGTGTTCCCGCGTTGGTGCTTATCGTCTTTGGGAGTACAACTCTTATAGTCGCTGGTATCTTCGCGTACTCAATATTTTCTGGAGAAAATTATGACTCAAAATATGAGACTTCAGAGCAGACGATGCTTGACCAGCTAAGAGAGCAGGTGGTAGAACAGAGAGATGCAACTCCCGAGAATCCGGAAAATCCTGTCCAGGGAGGCGATGGCGCTAATCCAGAATTGGAGAATCCAAACAATGCTACAACAAACACAACTCGGTTAAATTTATCCACCAGTGACTC
>JBFYLR010000036.1:0-3723 GCA_041305305.1 Nanobdellota archaeon | reverse complement strand
GATGACATTGAAAAATTCACCCAGTACAATCAGGGAGACACAGTCTTAGTAGTTGGATTATTAAGAAGCTGGAATAATGAGATATATATAACCCCCGAGATAATAAAAAAGAAAGAACCAGCTTATCTGCTTGTCAGAAAATTGGAGATAGAGAACGATGCTCCAAAGATACCCGATAAAACCCAGCTCCTTGAACTTAAAGACAAGCTTCTTGAGAAAATAAAGGGAGCTGAGAAGGATGGGGGAGCAAGCATTGAGACACTCATTATGGAGCTGAAAGAAGCCCCAGAAATAATCAACTCGGAGATAAAGAAACTTCTTGAAGAAGGCGTTGTTTACGAACCCCGCCCGGGAAAAATCAGATATCTAGGATGATTGAATAGGATTATAAGGAGAGTTCATAAAGAGAACCATTGGTTCTTTTTATTTCAGCTTCTTAAGCGCAAGATAAACAGCAGCAATTATCAATAAGCTGAATACAATTATCACAAAAAGCTTATCATCAAAGTTCTTTACTGCTGCCTCAATAACAAGAAACGCCCCAGCAGGAAGAGTAATTATCTGAATGAGCAGAACAGGTATGAACAAGCCAACCACAAGTAAAACAAATCCAATAAGCGCAAAAATAAAGAAAGTCTGCCTGTTATAGGATTTCATTGCGTCCTCAAATGTCTTCCCGCACATATTACATTCTTTTATTGAAGAAGTGCACCCCTTCTCGTCATAATTGTAAACCGGCATCCCTCTATTATTCCAGCATTCTTCAGTCTCTCTCTGCAAATCGTTTGAAAAAGTGCAGTTCCCGCATGCTTCATTGCTCATTCCATACTTTACAGGATAAGGCCCCATGCTCTCAACACCCTTGCAATAATCCTCGTATTTCGGACCTTCATAGGCGTAATCAACAATAAGATTGAACAGCGTGACAACCATTATTGCAATAAACACTCCAAGGATTATAGTGAGGGCAAAATTCCTTCCGCTCATCTTTTTAGCCTCTCTCTTTTGCATGACTGAATAGAGATAATCATCTTTATAAATCTGCTTTTATCCAAAGTATCATGGGTAAAATTAAGGAAGTTGACCTTCAAGAAACCTTGGTGTCTTAAGATGGAAAGCTATGAAAATCTCCTTGAAGAAGCATACAAGAAAGTGAAAGTTATAGCGAAAGGCTCCGAGAGGTTTGAGATACCCAAAGTTGAAGGGCAGGTCTCAGGAAAGAATACTATAATAACAAATATCTCTGCAATCGCAGACTATCTAAGACGCCCTGTTGACCAGATTGCCAAATTCCTCCTTAAAGAGCTCGCGACATCAGGAAAGATGGAGGGAGGCAGATTAATTCTGAATACAAAGCTGAATTCAAGCAAAGTAAACGACAAAGTCCAGCAATATGCAAAAGAATTCGTCCTATGCACAGAATGCCAAAAGCCGGATACGGAAATAGTTTCCGAGAAGAGCATAAAATTCAAGAAATGCCTTGCCTGCGGAGCCAAATCACCTCTAAGATATCACTTTTAACATGTATGTAAAAATCCATAAGTCCATAAGAACCGTTGTCGCACTTTGCGATGCAGATTTAATAGGAAAAAAGCTGGAGGAAGGCAAAAAGCAGATGGACATAAGGGAAAATTTCTTCAAAGGCGATAAAATAAACGAAGAACAGGCAATAAATCTGCTTAAAACACAGGCAAGAGAAGACGCGACATTCAACATTGTAGGAAAGAAATCAGTTGAATCGGCGATAAAAGCAGGCATAATCACAAGCAAAGGAGTCGCAAAAATAAAAGAGGTGCCTTTCGCACTAATCCTCATGTAAAATGGAAACAATCTACTTCGAAAAAGCAAATGAAGCCAAGAAAAATTTGGCGCTTCTTGAGAAAAAGCTGAATGTCAAGATAAAATTTGAAGGAAAGAAGGCAAATATTGAAGGCGAAGCAATTGATGAATATGAAGCCATGAAAATTCTTGAGGCGATAGCATTTGGATTCCCCGCAAAGAAAGCGCTTCTTCTTATGAATGAAAATTACATGTTCACAAAAATAAACATAAAAAAGTTCACGAGAAGAAAGAACCTTGAGGATGTAAGGGCAAGAGTAATAGGCTCTGAAGGAAAGACAAAAAGAACAATTGAAAACCTTTCAGGATGTGAAATGATTATAAGAGATAATGAGGTAGGTATTCTCGGCCCAGTTGATGAAATCGAGCATGCAGTCACGGCTGTAGGAAACGTCGCAAGAGGAACAAAGCAGGCAAATGTCTATGCATATCTTGAAAGAATGAACGCCTCAATGAGAAATAAGTCAGACCTTGGGCTTAAACCACAGAATGACGAGGAAAAAAGCACCGAAGACGATGAAGAAACTGGCGAAGAAGAGGAATATTAAAAAAATAATCTGATAAAATAAAAAGGGGCTTTCCGCCCCCATGAATAAAAATTTTAAAAAATGTCTAGAGTTATCTTTTTTTCTTTTTCTTAACTGCTTTCTTTTTTCTTACAACTTTCTTAACTTTTCTTCTTGCTTTCTTCATTAATTCTTAAAACCTCTTTAAATTCATAAGATTCTTTTCTTTATATACTTTTATGAAAAATTATTTTTTATTAAAAATTAAATTTTTCTTTAATTTTTCATCTGAAAAATTATTTTCTGTGTTTTCTGGATAATTCTTTGTAAAGTTCAAGAGTTTTTGCCGCTATAATAGGCCAATCAAATCTTCTTGCCCTGTCAATTGCAGAAAGAGCGTATTTTCTCCTCAAGGATTCAGAGCGCAGCAATTTAGTTATGTTTCTAGAGAGATTTTTTGAATGAGGACTAACCAAAATGCCCGAATCACCGACAACCTCGGGAATTCCACCGACATTTGTAGCAACAACAGCATTTCCAGAAGCCATAGCTTCAAGAATGCACAAACCAAATGACTCATATAAAGAAGGCTGCAAATATACGCTTGATTTCTGATAGAACTTCGCAAGTTCAGTTGCACTTACAGGTTCTGACACCCACAAAAATCTGCCGCGATATTTACTCTGCAGTTCAATTAACTTGTCCTGAACAGGTTTTAAAGTAGGCAGTCGCGTTTCCTGCAGAACTGCAGTAAAACTTGCTTTTTTATTTGTGCGAAGAACATTATCAACAATCTCGGGCAGCATATCTACTCCCTTTTCCTTGCTGAATCTGCTTACTGTAAGAACATTCAGAGACTTCTTCTTAACCGGTTTGAATAGCCTTAAATCTACGCCATTTGGGATTACAACTGTCTTCTTTGCAGAACCTCTGAAGGATTTAACCACTTCTGCTTTTATGCTATCAGATACAGCAATTAGTCTGTCTGCATCAATAAGAGTGTCTTCTATCCAAGAAGTAACCCTGAAAAGCTTCTTTTCTTCTTCAGTCATCGAAGATAGCCTGTTTCTCTCTAACGCATGAACGGTATGGACCCAAGGCAGATTTTGCAGATATTTTTGCATAAATGCAGAACTTGTCAGCCAGCCATGAGTATGAATAATATCAAAATCCCTCTTCGCATGCTCATAAATAAACTCATTCAAAACCTTGCTCTCAAAAACAGCATACCTGATTCTTTTCTGCACAACACTGTCCCCTATATCAAAAGCGAAATCAGTTTTAAGAAAGTGGAGGATTATGCTTCCCTTTCCAACCTTTATTCTCTGTCTTGAATCATTTATGCCATTTGTGAATACATGAACCTCGCATCCGAGCT
>JBFYLR010000035.1:0-13522 GCA_041305305.1 Nanobdellota archaeon | reverse complement strand
CCAGGTGTCGGGGGTTCAAATCCCCTCGGGGCCATTTCGTTTGCTGAAGGATTTAAGCCCGCAATCCTGGGATGAGGAGCTTAAAGACAATGGCAAATCGAAATTAGTTTTGCAACAAGAGAAGGTCAGAATTGATTGTATCTGATACAACAAGGTTCTTAAATCGTTTTTTGCTCGGTTTATTATGGTTTTGAGAAAAGAAACAATTGAATCAATTATAAAGAAACTTAGGAGTTCGCATAGCCTTAGCAAGAAGGAGCTTAAGGAACTTTTGACAGAATTGCATATCAAAATAAGCACGCTCCATCATGTTGCAACGCATGATGAGAAAACAGGGCTTTACAACTATTCTTTTTTCAAGGAAATATTCAACATCGAGCTTGCGCAGGCATCAAGGGGAAAATCTCTTTCGCTTATTCTGACTGATATAGACTTCTTCAAAAAAGTTAATGATGTTCATGGGCATGTATTCGCTGATATGCTTTTAAAAAGAGTAAGCACGGTTTTATTGAAGGAGTTGCGCCCTTATGATGTTCTTGCGAGATTTGGAGGAGAAGAATTTATAATTCTTCTTCCGAACACTGCTCTAACGGGGGCAAAAATAACTGCAGAGAAGCTGAGAAAAAAAATATTGAATGATATTGTGCTTTCTCGCTACGGGCTTACAATGAGTTTTGGTGTTTCTTCTTTTAAGAATGGAGATAATTCTGATTCCCTTATGGAAAAGGCAGATAAGGCGCTCTACAAAGCAAAGCACGAAGGAAGAAATTTAGTAAGAGGGTAGTTAATCTCCATTTTATGCGGCTGGGAAAAGTCTCTTGTTTTTTCTTAAGCTTTGAACAATAATCTCTGCTCTTCTCTTTTTTGTTTCATCCAGTTTTGCACGTAGGAACCATCTTAGAAGCGTTCTTTTGTATGATTTTGGAATTTTCTCAAAATTCTCCTTTGCCATGCGCTTCTTGTCTATTTCTTCTATTAGGTATTTTGGAACTCTTGGATTTTTAGCTATTCCAAAATCGTGTGGGGTTTTAGCAAGACCTTCATTATATCTTTTCATGCCTTCTTCGCTCATCTTTCTTTTCTTCATCAGATCTTTGGCATAGCTTAAGGTATTCTTGCTCCATTTGCTCTTATTGTTTCTTCTTACAAAATGGCGAAGATACTTCTCATGGTCTAATCGGTTAATTGTGGTGTCAATCCATCCAAAGCAGATTGCCTCTTCCATTAATTCTTTGTGATTTGGAGAAGGCTTTCCAGTATGCTTCTTATAAACTACTACTGCAATTTTCTTCTTAGAAAGATGATTTTTAGCGAGCCAATTCCGCCATGAAACTCTCGTGGGAAAATATATTTGTTTGACCTCTTTCATGGCTCAATTAACTTCCTATTATTTTTAAAACCTTAGAATACCAATAGTGCTATCTGTACTTTCTCCAGGTGTTGCTATGAGTATGCTTATTTTTGGTTAATTCAGAAGAGACTCTTTCCCATTAAAATATAATCTCGGTCATATTTTGGAGTTATCGGTTTGAATCCAAATCTTTTATAAAAAGAGGGAATCTTTGTAGAAATAATAATCATTCTTGCTCTAGGTTTTTCTCTGATATTTTTAATCTCATTAATCAATCCTTCAATTAATTTTGTTCCAAATCCTTTCTGTTTATATTTAGGATTTGCATTAACCCAAAAGATATTGAAAACCATGTCATCTATCCAAGAGCGTATAAATCCTCCAAACGCAACTACTTTGTTATTATCTTCGATTACTAAATAAGTTGGTTTATGTAAGGTCTGAGAGAACATCTCTTTAATCTCCTTTTTAGCAAGATTTTTAGGATATTTTGGGCTATTAATTTCTATGATTTTTAACATAGACGGAATATCTTTCAAGGTTGCTTTTCGTATTTTCATGATATCTCCTTTTCCATCTTTAATTTGGTTATCTTCTTAACCTTTCTGTTTCCAATGACCACAAAACCCTGTTTTCGATAAAGGTTGATTGCTTTTAGATTACCCTCTCTAACCTCGAGAATAATCTTCTTTGACTTATTTCTCTTTGCAATCCTTAAAGCATATTCGAATAATCTCTTGCCTATTCCTTTGCCCTGATATTCCTTTAGCACAGCCAAGAGTGTAAGTTCGCAGATTTGTTTTTCTTGTCTTATTCCGATGTATCCAATAATCTTATTCTTCTCCGTAGCAACAAATATTTTCTCTTTTTTATCTTGGAAAATCTCTTTTAGCATAGGCATTGGGTCAAAACTTCCAACTTTGTGATAGCCACTACCCAACTCAACTTTGACTATCTCGTTTATCTCTTTTGCGTCAGTTTTTCTAATTTTCATCTTCCTCTTTCCTTAAAACCTCTAAATTCCAGGAGTTTAAGAAATCTTCGCTAACTGCCTGGTCAGAAACTGGGCATATATACCCTTATCTGTATTTTCTCCAGGTATACTTGCACTTTGTGCACTTGTAGAATTTGGTTTCTGATTCGTCTCCTGCTCTTGTCTGAAGTGTCCAGAAATAAGACTTCTTGTTTTTGCACTTCGGGCACTCCATTTCAACTATAGGGTATGTGTTTGATGCCTCTTCATTGATTACTGCGATTGTTTCCTTGTTCTCTATCTTTTCTGAAGCCTCAATTTTTGGCTTCTTTGCAAGCTTCTTGCCGCAGCTTACGCATGCTGCTTTTCCCACTTCCACGCGAATCATACCACCGCATTTTTCACAAAATTCCATTGTTTTATCTATAGTCTCAGACTTTAAAAAGATTTGCTGGGCTATTTGCAGAAACCTCTTTGTTCTGGCGCTTTGAAAGGTTCAAAGAAGACGAGCTTGAGCCATCCTAGAAGGGGTATTTTTACAACTGCTTTTCCTATTATGACTTCTTCCTGTATATCTTTTTCTACATCTAACTGCCCGAGGTTATGGTCCCCTTTTGTTGATAGGGGTGATTCTGAGATTATTCTGTGAATTATCGGGTATTTAGTCGGAGCGCTGAAGATAATAATATCTCCTTTATTATAATTTGAATGCCCCCAGACCAGAATTATATCTCCTTTGTTTAATCCATTGTGCATAGAGTAGGACTTGAATTCTGACGCTGCAATATCATTGGCGTCATACCAAGCGGAGTTTGCTGTCCACCATCCATTGAAACTCGTTTCGTGATACATCGAACAGGATTCTACTACTACAAGGGGAAGAGAAGTTCCTGTTGCAAGAGATAAAAGCGGGAAGAAGACAAATTTTATTATTATAAACACCAGAATAAGCGAAACGAGCCATGAATCCCATGTGTCTTTTTGGAGATATTTCCAAATCTTCTTTATCCCCTCTTTCAGATTTTGCATGTCTTATTAAGTATTAAGAGATTTTTAAATTGTTTGAAATGTTGTTATGTGATATATAAATGGTTAAAAATATGGGATTTGGAGATAAAGCATGACTGAGAATTACATTGGACATAGGGGCGAATTGTTTGGCAGGGATAAAGCAGTTTTGAGCAATTGGCTTGTCCATTATGTTACTTATACAGAGGATAATAAGAAAAAGATATCCATTCAGATTAATTCTTTGGATAATCCTGAAGAAGTATTGTCTGCAATAAGGAAATTTAAGCCAAAGCTTCAAGCTGATGAAGAGCTTAGGGATTATGTTCTTCCCAATATTGAGAGGATGCTGAGACAGGGGCGAAGAGATATGGGGCAATGGGCTTTTGATTAGGAAAATAGTTAATAATATATAACCTAAAAATTCTTGAGTATTATTGAGCGCTGGTGATCTAACGGTATGATTCAACCTTCCCAAGGTTGCTGCCCGGGTTCAACTCCCGGCCGGCGCATCTTCGTTCACCGAAGAATTGGAGCCCGCAATAGCAATGAGGAGCTCCAAGACGAGAGTGAATCGAAGATAGTCAGAAATAGTCGGTTGAGGATATGGGGTAGCTTGGTTAGCCTTCGAGTTTAGGGAGATATTAATAACCTAAAATACTCGCGACCCCGGTTCAAATCCGGGTATCCTCATTAAATCGGATTTGAACATCCAGAGCAATTCTGCGGAATTCTCTGTCCCCTCGGTTTAGCAACCTGCGGGAATCCGGGTATCCTCATTTATATCTTTCAATAGATTTTTAAACAAATCAAAGTTTAGAAAATCAAGATCGCGTAGCTCAGTTGGTTAGAGCACTGCTCTGATAACATCAAAAACTCTGGTTTTTGAGTGTGCTCAGAAATCAGATGATTTCAGACAGGCAGGGGTCCCAGGTTCGACTCCTGGCGCGATCATTTAATCGCTTCTACTTTCAAACTCTCAAGGGCAATGCCCTCATACTGCCTTTTGCTTATTCCTTTGTCTTCTTCGAGAACATTAACTTCAAATCCTGCCTCTTTTATGATATTTAGATAATCCTGCTTTTGAAGAGCTCCTGCAACGCATCCTGAGAGAAGCTCTTTATTGTTTTTCTGCTCGTCTGTGAGCTCTCCAAGAAGGACAATATCCGAGAGATACACCTTCCCGCCTTTCTTAAGGACGCGATAGGCTTCGTTGAAAACTCTTGATTTGTCTGGGGCAAGGTTTACAACGCAATTGCTTATTATAATATCTATGGAATTATCTTCAACTGGAAGATTTTCAATATCTCCAAGCCTGAATTCTACATTTTTGTAGTTGTATTTCTTTGCATTCGCATTTGCGCGCTCAATCATCTCTTCAGTCATGTCAACGCCTATGACTTTCCCAGCTTCACCGACGCGCTTTGATGCAAGAAAACAGTCAAATCCTGCACCGCTTCCCAAATCAAGAACCACATCTCCCTCATTTATCCTGCTTAGTGCGACTGGATTTCCACAGCCTAATCCAAGATTTGCTTCAGGCACGGCGTTTATCTCTTCTTCCGAGTAGCCTATGCTCTTTGCAATTTTTTCATTATCGCATTGTTTGCATTTGCAGCAGCAAGAGCTCTCTTTTGCAATATTTTTGTAGCTTTCTTTAACTATTGATTTTATCTCGCTTTTTTCCATTGTAATCTCTTATTTCTGAATTTTAAATTCTACAGAAAGAACTTTATCATTGAATGAGAAGCCTCTTAGCGGGAGAGTGACGGGGATGCTGTTTGTGTAGACTTTCTTCTTCCCAATTGCTTTTATTTCATATCCTGCCTCAAGCTTTGAGATGAGAACATCTTCAGGGGATTCTAATCCTGAAACGGCAAGCTCATAGACTATCCTGTCGCTGAGGCGCTTTATTTTTGATTTTGCCTCTGCTCTTGGCAGCTTTGACATTCTTTCCAATTGCTCCTGAGTTATCTCTTTTTTCTTTGCCTGTTTCGGTTTTGGCTGGCTAATCTGCTGATTTGCAGGCATGCCTATTTTTATCTTTATACCATTCGGGAGATGCTCAATGCTCGCATTTTCTATATTATTATTCTGCGTATTTGCCTGTCTGAACTGCTGGTCAATGGATTTCATCATTGAGTTTATCAGGGAGTTGAGCATTTTGTCAGTTATTCCCATTCCTGCCAAAGGGCTCGGCTGAATCTCTTCTTTTATTGCATCATTTTTGCCAAGCATTCCAAAATCTCTTCTTTCTTTCTCCAAGTTTCCAACACGAGAGCCGCAATAGGGGCAGAAATCAAAGTCCTTCTCCATATTCGATTTGCAATTATTGCATTTCAAACCAGATTTCTTCTTTCCAAAGAACATCAAGGAGCGAATAACTTCAAATTTTTAAACTTTCCTAATATTTTCTCCGGGACATGAATCATTCTTATTGTCTCGTGGTGCAATGAATTGACTGGATGGAAGAATAGATTATATCTTTCCGGGACTTTTTTCACCTTTCTGACTTCTTTTATGTGCGGCAGGAAGAACAATGCAACAGATGCTCTGAGCACCATTGCAACTATAAACAGAAATATGAACGGGCTTATAGAAGAGGGGTGCAGGTAATTTACGAGCAGTCCTCCTATCAATGGGCCGAGAAGAGTACCTGTGCCCACTAGCATATTTGTGTATGTTACGCAGATTCCTCTATGCTTCGGTGTGACTGCATCATATATAAAATTTGAGAAAGATATTACCGAGGCAGCAGATGCTATTCCTGCGGTAAGCTGAGGTATCGTGATGAGATAAAGCGGGCTTTTTGCAAAGACATACATCAGAGGAGTTAATGCAAAGAATATGTTTGCTATTATCGTAAGCTTTCTATTTCCATATCTGTCTGAAAACTTTCCTGCAAGTGGCAGGAATGCAAGGTAAACCAGATACCAGCTTATTATTGTAGCATAAACTACTTTGTAGCTCAAATTCAGTTCACTAAGCATGTAGACTGTGAAAAATGGCGAAGCTACCATTACTGCGAGGTTGAAGAATCCGTGGTAGACTGCAAATTTTCCGAAGTTGTCATATTTCTTGATAAAACTCCAGAAGGAGAAATAATCTCTCTTTCTCTGTTTGTATGCGGGAGCATATTGTTTGTGGAAAAGCAGGTAGGATATAAATCTAAATGTGAATGCTGCTGCAAAAAGCATGGAAAATGCCAGAAGGACAAGCCCGCGAGTCTTATAATAGTCCAGAAGGAAAGGAACTATAATCAACGCAGCAAGTCCAAAGCTCTGGGTGATTGCTGTTCTCTTGCTGAAATAGGCTCCTCTTTTTTCAGGAGGGACTATATCTCCCATCCAGGAAAACCAGGAAGGGTATGCAATTCCTCCGAAAAGCATAAGGAGCGAGTATAAAAATATAATAATCCAAATTGAATATCCATCAAACCATCCTTTAAAGACTGACAAGCTGACGAATGAGATAAACAGCCACATCAGCGCCTGGAGAAATACAAACCAGATTACTATCTTCTTTCTTGTCCATCTTTCCATCATTCTTGCGCCGAATATCTGCGATATGAAATAGAGAAAACCTGAGAATGAACTAAGCATTCCTATCTGAATGGGCTGTGCATTAAGCGCGACTGCGAGAGGGATTACCGAGTTGTCACCCAGTGTTGCAGAAGTGCTTGCAGCTATTCCTTCTTTTATGCTTGTCTTGAGCGCTTTTTCTTTTAATGCCTCTGAGTTGTGACTCTTCCTCTTTTTCATGCTTTGAAAATGGCAAATGAATTAATAAACATTGCTAACTGCATTTATCTTCTGCATTGCAAAAACATTTATAATGTCTTTGAGCGTATTGAATTTATGGGATGGAAGACATATTTGGTTATGTATTTCGGCACAAAGGGGGTTAAGGCTTCTGAGATTGCTGAGAGAGTTGCAACTCTTGGGTTCGAGAGTTCATTTGGAAGCGTTGACTTTATCTATGATTGGAAGGACAAGAAGCCTGCAAAGGATGACGTTCTTGCTCTTGGAGATAAGCTTGTTGAAGCATTGAATGAAACAGGCGCTATTTTTAATCTTGACACGCACGAATAAAGGGAATTATGTTCTGGATTATAGAAATCTTTAAATAGTGGTATACACGCTCTTGTGTATACGAAGAGGCATAAACAATGTGCAATACAAATTCATACGATTTGAGAATTAAACGATATGATCATGCAGAATCTGGAAGTTTATCCTGTTCATCTTTCTCCAGCAGAGATTATTCTTCTGCAAGAGATTATTCTGGCAAGGGAGATTATTCCAGCCCGAGGAAATACTAATATGTCAGATATATTCGACATGAAAATTTTGTGCAAGAACTGCAATCTTCAGATGAAGCCCCGAGTTCTGGAAAAGGAAGGTTTGCAGTTAAGAGCAATTGAATGCCCGAAATGCAAGGATAAGATTGTTCATCCTGCTGATTTGAATTGTATGAACAAGTTTAATGATTTGAAGGGAAAGACATTCAATGTAAAATTGAGGATGGTGGGGAACAGCCATACTGTGAGCATTCCAAAGGAAATTGTTGATTTGATAAATGAACAGCATAGCCTTATGAATGAACAGCACAAGAGAATGAGGCGCCAGATGGATGAGATGGTTAAGCTTGCATTTGAGGATTTTGGAAAGTTAAGATTAAGTTTCTTTGATGAAGATGAGGGTACGGAGGAGGAGCAAAATGGCAGATAATAAACCAGAGAGACCAGAGAAAGCAGATAAGAACGAGAAGAGAAAAGGGGACGAAATAAGATTAAAGGTTGTTGAAGCTCTTCAGGATGATGCTTACAAAGGAATTGCAAGAATTGACCCGAGTTTAATGAAGGCGCTCGGATTAAACAGAGGAGATGTTATTCTAATAAAAGGAGAGAGGGAGACTGCGGCGATTGTGGACAGGGCTTATCCTGCTGATGTCGGAGAGGGCATAATAAGGATTGACGGGCTGATAAGAAGGAACGCAAAAACAAGTGTAGGGGAGAGTGTTGTTGTTAAAAGAGCCGGGGCAAAGGCTGCCCAAAAAGTTTCAATCGCGCCCGCCCAGCAGGGAATAGTTGTTCACGGAGACCCCGAGACATTCAAAAATGGGCTTCTTGGAAGAGCGGTTGTGAAAGGAGATATTATTTCTCTTGGAGGCTCGCAGAGAAGAAGAGACTTGATGAGCGAGGGAGGAATGCCTGATATTTTTGGTGATTTGCAGGATATATTCGGGCAGAATTTTGGATTTTCAGGGTTTCAACAGTTAAAGTTCGTTGTTGTTTCAACATCTCCTGGACAGCCATGCGTGATAACTGAGGATACTGAACTGCAGGTAAATGCTAAGGCAGTTGAAGTTTCTGGTGAGGAGAGCGTTCCAGATGTAACATATGAAGATATAGGCGGATTGACAGATGAGGTAAAAAAGATAAGAGAAATGGTTGAATTGCCTTTAAAACATCCTGAGATTTTTGACAAGCTTGGAATTGAACCGCCTAAAGGAGTTTTGCTGCATGGGCCCCCAGGGACAGGAAAGACATTATTGGCGAAGGCTGTTGCGAATGAGAGCGAGGCTAATTTTATTCTTTTGAATGGACCGGAGATAATGAGCAAGTTTTACGGCGAATCAGAGAAGAAGATAAGGGATATATTTGAGGACGCGAACAAGAATGCTCCAAGCATTATATTTATTGATGAGATTGACGCAATTGCTCCGAAGAGGGAGGAAGTTCAGGGAGAAGTTGAGAGAAGAGTTGTCTCGCAACTGCTAACTATGATGGATGGATTGAATGCCAGAGGAAGAGTTGTAGTAATAGGTGCGACAAACAGGGTAAATTCTCTTGACCCTGCGCTTAGGCGTCCGGGAAGATTTGACAGAGAGGTTGAAGTGGGCGTTCCTGACAAACCAGGAAGATTAAGCATATTAAAAATTCATACGAGAAACATGCCTCTAAGAACAAAAGATAACGATTCTTCCAAGAAAGTTGATTTGGAGATGCTTGCAGGAAAGACACATGGATTTGTAGGAGCTGATTTGAATGCGCTTACAAAAGAAGCAGCTATGTGCGTTCTAAGGAAGATTCTGCCTGAGATAAAGCTTGAGGATGACGAGGCAATACCTCCTGAAGTTCTTGACAAAATAATTATCGGGGCAGAAGATTTTGAAGATGCTCTGAAAGTTGTTCGTCCGAGCGCAATGAGGGAAGTTCTTGTTGAAGCATCAACAATTGGATGGAATGATATCGGCGGATTGGAAGATACGAAGCAGGCTTTGAAAGAAGCAGTTGAGTGGCCTATAAGAAATCCTGAGGCATTCAAGAGAATTGGGATACGCCCTCCAAGAGGAATATTACTTTATGGCCCTCCAGGGACAGGAAAGACTCTTCTGGCAAAAGCAGTTGCAAAAGAGAGCGAAGCAAATTTCATACAAGTTAAGGGACCGAGCCTTCTTTCAATGTGGGTTGGAAAATCTGAAGAAGGAATAAGGAAAGTGTTCGAGAGAGCAAGACAGGTAAGCCCATGCGTTGTTTTCTTTGATGAGATTGATGCGCTTGCCGCAAAGAGGGGGATGGAAATGGGCACAAAAGTTACAGAAAGAGTTCTGAATCAGCTTCTTGCCGAGATGGATGGGCTTGAGGGTTTGGAAGATGTTACTATTATAGGAGCGACTAACCGCCCCGACATGCTTGATTCAGCATTATTGCGTCCGGGAAGGTTTGACAGAATAATTCTTGTTGATGTACCTGATGAACAGAGCAGAAAGCAGATATTCAGTGTGCATACAAAGAATGTGCCTTTGGCTTCTGATGTGAATCTGCCTGAACTTGTAAAGATAACTGACAACTTTGTAGGCGCGGATATTGAAGGGCTTGTCAGAGAGGCTGCAATGAATGCTTTGAGAAGTGACATAAGGGCAAAATCTGTAACTATGAAAGACTTTGAAGCTGCGCTTTCAAAAGTGAAACCGTCTGTTTCAGCGGATACTGCAAAGAGATACAAGAAGATGGAAGAGCATTACATTAAAGCTGTAAAATCTGGAATGGAAGTCGGACCGATTTACACCGGATAAAAATTTATTCTTCAATTTAGATTCACCGACGATTAAAATCTTAATGGCTTATTTTGTCTTAATTTAGTATAACTATGTAGTGACTACAAAATAGAAACATTTAAATAGTACCACTTTATAGTGAATATATGAATAACGATTACAGCGACAAAAGAATGAATGAAAACACAAGCAGGAATAAGCCTCTTAATTACAAACAGGTGTTAAGCAATCCTGAACTTGCTGAAAGAATTGTAAGCACTCATTATCATATGGGTGATTTTGGATATTCTGGAAGAAAAGGATGCGACACCGTAAGAGTTCTTGCTGAAAGTTATGGGGTTTCACAGAATGCTGTCAGAGAAACATTGAAGGCAGCAAGAGAGGGCAAACTTAACGATTCTTATGGAAATAAAATTGAAGCATACTCAAGAAAAAGAACTGAAGACGAATCCCAGGAAGTAATGGAGCTTAGGGCAAAAGGAATGAGCTACAACGCTATTGCTAAAGAGATGGACAGAAGCAAGAGTTTTGTATATAATATAGTCAAAGAGCAGAGAAAAGGGGCTGAGAAGGTCAAACTTGCTGAAGAGAGAAAGCAGGAGATTGCATACGAATCAAAACTTGCAGTAGAAAATGGTTCATTTCTAAACGAACTTAATGCAGAGGCTGCACAGAGTTACGAATCTTATAATATTTCATCTCCTAAGAAAGATTCTTGGTTTAAGAGAGCAAAGCATTATGTTGTTGCAGCCGCTGCTGCAGGATTGCTTTTGACAGCAGGAGTTGCAAATGCTCTTTCAGGCTCAGGACAGAAGGGAGATACACTTGAAGGAAAAGTTGCTGCTGTAAGAACATCTGAAAAGAAACAGACTCCTATATTATATAGCGAGAGTTCAAAGAGAGAAGTTTTCAAAGAAATAAGCATAGAAGAGCCAAGAATTGAGAATCCAGTTATTGCAGAGACTCCAATTGCCGAAGGAGAGATATCAGATATTCCTCTTGGTGTTAGTTATGGAAGAGAAATTATTGCAGAAGCTCCAGTCGGAGGAGTTTATCAGATTTCAGATTCATCTGGAAAACCAGAAGCAGAGAGCGTTCCTATAAGCGACAGGCCTCTATCAAGAGAAGAAGCTATTAAACCTGAACCTAGGCCTGCACCAGCTCCTAAACCTCAACCACAACCAGCACCAGCTGTTGAAGGCGGATTGTTTGCAGAAAAACCAACTGCTGAATTGAAGATTGGATGGGGATATGAATCATTCGGGAAAGATGTAAACGGGAATGAAGCAAAATTTGATTTAAGCTATTCAGAGAGAGACAAGGAGAGAGGGCTTGGTTTTGATGCAAGATTGAATCTTTCAAATAAATCTGAAAGCTGGAAGACAGAAAGCGGCGACAAGGCTCATAAGGATACTTTAACTATTCATCCAACAATTGGATTTGACATAAAGGGCAAATCTTTCTTGTTTGATTATAATCATGTTGAGAGCGACAAGAAGCTAAGAAACAGCTCTTATGACGTAAAGTCTTATCAGGAATCTGGATTTGACATAAGCGAAACAACTATCGCAAATATGGAAGAGAAGACAAGGAACAGTCTTGATGTATTTTCAGCCAGAGCAAATCTTGGAAGAGTGAAACTATTTGCTGAAGCCGGAAAGAATGACACGGAAATGGACAATGACACAGGAATGTCTACGATTGTTGATATTTCTTCGTTGCCTTCTATTGTAGTAAACAATGATATAAGCGCCAAGTCAAGGTCAACAACTGATTTCTTCAGAGTTGAAGGCGGATATGATTTCGGAGATGTTGAGGCTGGAGCAATTTTCAGGCATAGAGCAACAAAATGGGATGCTGAAGCTGAAGCAAATGGTTCAAGGATATTGGACGAGAGCGGAAGTTCAAAGCAGAACACTCTTGGAGCTTATGGGGAGCTTGAATTGGATAATCTTAAGGGCAGAGCAATTCTTTTGAGCAATTCCGGAGATGATTTGGAAGATTCCCAGAAAGTTGAAGCAGCTCTGAACGGAAATATGCTTTTCGGAGATAAATTTGTTGCTGGAGCCGGAATTGAGAGAAGCGACGGCGGAACAAAGGCGAGAGGAGCATTATTCCTTAAGACTAATAGAGACAAGACCGGAAAAGAAGCTCTTGGAAGTGTTTCTGATTATATGAATTCAGCCGAAGATTCAAACTTATTCCCTGATTCAATGACAAGAGAGCAGAGAGATGACGCAAGAATGGGGAGGAACATGAGCGCTGCTGCTGATGGATTGCTTTTGGCTATTGAAGGCGGAAAAGAAAGCGTTGATAACGGCGGTTATTTCAGAGCCGATTTAGGCGCACCTATACCCGGAACAAAAGGAAAAGCATTCGCATATGGTTCATTATCTGATGGAGACCTGGAGAGGATAGTTGAGGGCGGAGTCGGAGTAAATCTGACAAAGAATGTCTCAGTTAATCTCGGGTATTCTGACAGAGAGGACAAAGAAAACGATCTTGACCAAAACAGTTTGGATGTTGGTCTAAAGATTAAATTTTAACAATGAAATGGACAAAGAAAATATTTGCATTGGCAATGTCAATTGCACTGACAGCCTTAGTCCTTACTTCATTGATTCCAACTTCTGTTGATGCTTTGTCTATACCTCCTGTTGTATCAATTTCTGCCAGTCCAATAAATGCAGATACCACTTCTACAATAACTGCGGTTGCTGTTGATTTGTCAGGACGCGGAATTGCATGGGTTCAGATTTATGAGAATGGAGTCAAGGTAAAGGAATGCTCAACTTCAACATGCGTTTATGTTGCTGTCAATCCTCTTGCCGGAACTTATTCATATTATGCCAAGGCCTCAGATAACGGGGGCAGGCAGACAACTTCTGATACAGTTCGCGTAACATTTGAAGGGGCACCTAACAGGGCGCCTGTTTTGAATGCTATTGGAAACTTTAGCGTTGATGAGGATGAATTGCTTGAATTCATAGTCTCTGGAAGCGACCTTGACGGAGATGCTTTGACATATTCTGCGGCTGGATTGCCAACAGGAGCAACATTCAATGCCGGAACAAGAACATTCAGCTGGACACCTGATTATACACAGGCTGGAACTTACAATCTTAATA
>JBFYLR010000034.1:0-4060 GCA_041305305.1 Nanobdellota archaeon | reverse complement strand
CCAGGTGTCGGGGGTTCAAATCCCCTCGGGGCCATTTCGTTTGCTGAAGGATTTAAGCCCGCAATCCTGGGATGAGGAGCTTAAAGACAATGGCAAATCGAAATTAGTTTTGCAACAAGAGCGAGTCAGATTTTGTGAATCTTATGTCCAATTGCTGTTTTCACCGGAAAATCACAATGTCTTGGGAGTTGCTATCACTGCCCTTCTGTTTCGAGAAAAAACAGAAGGTTTGGGTGATTGCTATCACTGCCCTTCTGTTTCGAGAAAAAACAGAAGGTTTAAAAAGGAACTTTTATAGAAATTTATATTCCAGAACTATAAAGCATAATACTACTGGACAATCATATTTCAAATGCATATCCTACAGCCAAAACACTCAAAATTGAAGGTTAGCGACATTCAAGAACTTTTGAAGAAGTATAATATTTCTATACCTCAACTTCCAAAAATAAGAGCGACAGACCCCGCTCTGCCTGAAGGATGCAAGCCGGGCGATGTGATTAAAATAGAAAGAAAAGAAGAAGATGGCATTCGCATATATTACAGGGTAGTGGCTTAAAATGCACGGACAAAAAAACATACTAATAAGGAAATATCTTGAGCAGCACTCGCTTGTTGAGTCAAACATCCTTTCTTTCAATGACTTCATCAACAATAAGATGCAGCATATTATAAACGAAATAAATGAAAACATAAACAAGGAAGAAGAAGTCGAGATAAAGCTTGGAAAAATAAGAGTTGAGAGACCCAATATAATTGAGGCTGATGGAAGCACGAGCATCGTGACTCCTGCAATTGCAAGGCTTAGAAATCTCACATACTCTGCTCCTGTTTCAGTTGAGCTGACAATAAAATACGGACAGCAGACAGATAGTTCTGAAGTTGAAATAGGAAGAATACCTATTATGGTTAGAAGCTCCGTATGCAATACATATGGGATGAAGAAAGCTGAACTTACGGAAAATTACATGGATCCTCTTGACCCTGGAGGGTATTTCATAGTTAATGGTAATGAGAGAGTAATGGTAATGAATGAGGATTTGGCTGCGAATCAGCCGTTCATTGAAGAGGGAAGACTTGGGCTGACATTGAGAATATTCTCGCAGAGGGGCTCGTACAGGATTCCTACAACCATATCTGAAACAAAAGAAGGAATACTTGAACTTACATTCAGCAGACTGAAAAATATACCTGCAATAGCACTTCTCAAAGTTCTTGGAATGGTGAAAGAAGCAGATATTGCAAAGAATATAGGGCATGAGAATGACTGCCTCATTGTCAATCTATATGAATACGCAAATCTGCAGGACCCAGAAGATGCGATAACTTACATTGCTGAAAAAGCCGGAATACAGGGGACAAAGAAAGAAATTGTGCAGAGAGTCAGGCAGAGAATTGATTCATTCTTATTGCCTCATATCGGGACTGAAAAAGCATCAAGGACAGAAAAGGCGCTTACACTCTGCAAATTGATAAGACTTTATCTGAGGTCAAAGGAAAATCCTGAGCTTAGAACTGACAAGGACCATTATGCAAACAAGAGAATAAAGCTTTCAGGAGATTTGATGGCTGACTTGTTCAGGGTCAACATGGGGATATTTGTGAGAGACATACAATATTCCCTTCAGAAAGTTGCAAAGAGAAAGAAATTCTATTCGATAAAGACTCTTGCGAAGTCAACACTGTTCTCTCACAGAATTGAGAGTGCGATTGCAACAGGAAGCTGGATTGGAGAGAGAAGCGGAGTAACTCAGAACATGGACAAGACGAATTATCTTGCAATGCTTTCTCAGCTTCAGAGAGTTTCTTCAATGCTGCCTGGAGAACAGGAGAACTTTATGGCAAGAACCCTTCACCCTACTCATTACGGAAGATTCTGCCCGACAGAAACTCCTGAAGGAACTGAAATAGGATTAAGAAAAAATCTTGCGATACTTGCGAAGATATCAACTGCTGTAAGCTTCAACGAGGAATTTGTTTTGAAGAAGTTTGCAGAATTCGGGCTTAACAAGGAGAGCGGAAAAGACGTATTCTTCAATGGAAGATTTATAGGATTCGTAGCAAATCCTGAAGACTTTGTAAAGAAGGTAAGAAACTCAAGAAGAGCTGGAGAATTTCCAAAAGAGTTGAGCGTGAGAAATGACAGATTCCTTGACCAGATAACAATGTCAACAGAAGTTGGAAGAGTTTTGAGGCCCATTGTAGTTGTTGAGAATGGAGCATCGAGAATGAAGGATGAGCATCTTGTGCTTCTTGAAGAGAACAAGATAAAGTGGGCTGACCTTGTAACAGAGGGAGTGATTGAGTATATAGATGCCGCAGAAGAAGATGATGCGCTTGTTGCGCTTAATCCGAGCGAGATAACGAGTGAGCATACCCATGTTGAAGTTCATCCAATAGACTTGTTTGGCTTGATAACGAGCATTGCTCCTTTTGCAAACCATGACCAATCATCGAGATTGAACAGAGGAAGCAAGACATTGAAGCAGAGCCTTGGAATATATGCTGCAAACTATCCGGTAAGACTTGACACGGATGTTTCGATATTGCACTATCCGCAGAAACCCGTTGTAAGGAGCTTCGTATATGACACTCTGGATGTATATCCTTCCGGGCAGAATATAGTTGTTGCGATAATGCCTTTTGAGGGATACAATATGGAAGACGCAGTTGTGTTGAACAGAGCAAGCGTTGACAGAGGAATGGGGAGAAGCACATATTTCAGGCCATATAATACAACTGAGCTGCAATACCCTGGAGGATTGTCTGACGAGATAACAATTCCTGATAAAGATGTATCAGGATACAGGACGGAAGAGGCTTACAAGTTCCTTGAAGATGACGGAGTGGCATATCCTGAAGCAGACATGAACGAGGGAGAAGTGGTTATAGGAAGATTGACTCCTCCAAAGTTCCTTAGCGAGGCAAGAGATATAAGCATACAGTCAAAGAAAGAAGCAAGCGTTGCAATAAGGCAGGAAGAAAGAGGAACTGTTGATGCAGTATTCATAACAGTTGACCAGGAAGGAAACAAAATCGTTCATGCAAGAACGAGGGATTCGAGACTGCCTGAACCGGGAGATAAATTCTCAACTCCTCATGGACAAAAAGGAGTTGTAGGAATGATTGCGGATTCAGAAGATATTCCATTCACTGTCAGAGGAGTAAAGCCTGACTTGATGTTCAACCCTCACAGCATCCCAAGCAGAATGACAGTAGGATATCTGATTGAATTATTGGCTGGAAAGACAGGAGCTACGAATGGAAAGATAATTGACGCAACTCCATTTACAGGAGCAAAAGTTGAGGAGCTTGAGGCGCAGTTGAAAGATATGGGATTCAGATTCGACGGAAAAGAGACAATGTACAATGGAATAACAGGCAAGAAGATGGATGCAAAGATTTACATCGGAAACATGTACTATTTGAAGCTGAAGTATATGGTAAAGAACAAGATGCATGCAAGAGCATCAGGAAAAGTTGCATTGCTTACAAGACAGCCTATTGAAGGAAGAGCAAGAGGAGGAGGACTTAGACTTGGAGAAATGGAGCAGCAGGCGCTTGCAGGACATGGAGCATCATTGCTTTTGAAGGAGAGATATGACTCTGACAAGACTATAATCTATATCTGCAAGGATTGCGGAAACATGACTTATGAAGATACAATAAGAAATAAGATATCCTGCAATATATGCGGAGGAATTGAAGCAGAACCTCTTGAGATATCCTATGCATTCAAGCTTTTGGTTGATGAACTGCTTGGACTTGGAATTCACACTTCATTTGAATTGAAGAACAAATACGAAAGATGAGAGACGAACACTACAGAAAACAGGTAAGGGCGCTGAAGTTCAGCTTGATTAGCCCTGAGCAGATAAAGAAAGTCAGCACAGCAAAGATAGTCACGCCTGAATTATATGACATTGACGGGTTCCCTGTTGATGGAGGACTTATGGACTTGAGACTTGGGGCAATTGACCCTGGAGTAAGGTGCAGAACATGCGGAAAGAGAGTCAAAGAATGCCCTGGGCATCCTGGAAGCATTGAACTTGCCCGTCCG
>JBFYLR010000033.1:0-4518 GCA_041305305.1 Nanobdellota archaeon | reverse complement strand
GCTCACTATTGACGTTTCTTTTGGGTCTATGCCTGTTGTTTCTACATCAAGAACTATCATGGGCATACTTCATTTTTTTGGTATAAAAAGATGATTTACTACTTAGTTAGATGAAATTAAGGGAGAAAGACTTAGAGTGCAAAGGCATAGACTGTGAAAATAAGAGTTATGACTGCGAGGGCAGTATAAAGGACTTTTGAGCCGAAGAAAATCTGCAGGCCGTCAAGCTTTGGAAGAGGCAGAATATTTGACAAGGCATAGAAAACTGCGAGTTTTGCAAAATATTCAAGATTGAACGGGAGGAAGTATACTATAATTACAAGGAGGAACATTGAAACAATGCCTGCCGCTCCAATCAATCCGTTGTGCCATTCTGTAAGTTCAGAGAAAGAGAATATTCCAAATCTCTTTGCCGCTCTTTTTTTCAGGGCGCGGGCCTCATAGCTTAGAATTGCTCCAAATTTGATGATTCCCCATGAAAAGAGGGAGAGGAAGAGAGGAAGTATAACTCCCCAAGGGATATCTTTCTTGAAATGATGCCCTGGATTAAACCCCCATTGAGAGAATTTCCATGTTTCGTGTTCAATTCCACAGTCAAGAAGGTAGGCCATGAGCTTTTTTGCAAAAATTGAGGTGAATATTATTATTGTTGCAAAAAGAAAGACTGCAGGAACAAGGCTCCAATTTCCGGAAGCTACGAAAGCAAAACTTCCGACAACAGTAAATATCAAAACTGCGGAGAGAGCATGCATAAATTCCTTCAGTTCCATGGCTTTTTGAGTTAATTGTTTTATATAAAGATTTGCGTATACAAATCTTTGATGTTCTGTCTTGAGACATTCACATATAAAGATTTGCGTATGCAAATCTTTGAGGCGTTTAAGAAATAGGGTATATTGCCTCTTTTAGCGGGCAGTTCTTGACATATATTGTGAAAAAACATAAAGTATAAATACTCCCCAAAATAGAATTAAACTATGCTCAAGATAAAAAAGATAAGTGAGGTTTTGGGGAAGCATGTTTATACTTCCGAGGGAGATTATTTCGGGCAGGTAGAGGAAGTTAACCTTGTGGACAATAAAATAGATGGATGGAAGATAAGAATAAGTTCAGGGATAATGGGCTCAATAGGAGGAGCAAGGGGAGTTATAATACCTCATCAGTTCGTTAAAGCGATAGGGGATGTATTTATAGTAAACAAGGCATCATTGCCTGTGGGCGGAGAGTCTGTCGATGTAAGTGTTCCTTCCGCTGGAAGTTCGGACGGCGCAGGCGACTTAGTTTAATTTTTTGAGTTTTATTTTTTAGGGAAAGTTTAAATATAAAGGTGAGGAGTATAAATCATGGCTGAAGGAATAGCATTCTTATCGAATCCGGTTGTTCAGAAGATAGTATTGCCATTTTTGCTTGTTTTTGCGATTGTATTTGCAGTTTTGCAGAAGGCTCAGATATTTGGAAAGGATAAGAAGCAAACTGACGCGATAATTGCGCTGGTTATCGGGCTTCTTGTTGTATCTGTGGGGTATGCAACCAATCTGATAATTAATCTTGTTCCTATTCTGGCGGTGGGGCTTGTGGTGCTGCTTATATTTTTCCTTTTGTGGGGCTTTGCGTTCAAGGAAGGAGAATTTAATGTTCATAAGAATGTACAATGGGTTATTGCCGGGCTTGCAGCTGTTGCAGTTATTGTAGGTGTTTTGTATTTCTCTCCTGCCTGGGACTGGGTCGAGACTCTTACAAGCGGGCAGGGCTCTGTGTGGTTCACAAACTTGTTCTTTATTCTTGTTGTTGTGGCTGCGGTGATTGCGCTGATTGCCGGCGGGAAGAAGAGCGAAGGCAGTTAAGGTTTAACGAAACATATTTAAACAAATAATTTCTCTTTGAGTTATGGATATTGCAGGCATATTAAATCAGTGGCAGGAAATAGGCGTGTTTGATTATGTGCTTCCGTTCCTTCTTGTATTTACCGTCGTTTTTGGGATTCTTGAGGCTACAAACCTTCTTGGCAAGAACAAGGGGGTTCATGTAATTATTGCTCTCGTTACGGGTTTGCTCAGCTTGAGAGCGATTTCCGCTTCGGTCAATATCCAGAATTTCTTCAGCCAGATATTTCCGAGGCTTGGAATTGGATTAGCTGTGCTTGTGGCACTATTGATTTTGGCAGGGTTATTTATTAACAAGACTGAAGCAAAATATTGGATGTGGGGTTTTGCAGCTGTTGCAGTTATAGTGTGGATAATTGTTCTTGTTGGTTCGTTTAAAGATATGAGCTGGTTTGGTTCATCTGACTTCTTTGAGGATTATGCCGGATTAATTATAGGAGCAGTTTTGCTTATAGGGGTTATAATCGCTGTTGTTGCTTCTAAGTCTGAAGGTAAGAGCGGCGGAGAGTTTGAGAGACAGAAGTCCTAAACATGGCAGAAGTAGATTTATCTTGGATGCAGGATTATTTTCCTATTATTAGTTTTCTTCTTGTGTTTGTAGTTGTATTTGCGCTTTTAATGAAGACCGAGGTTCTTGGAAAGAACAAGTTCATACAGTTGATAACTTCGTTTCTGCTCGCCACTATTTTTGTAGGGGTGACTAGCGCAAGGGAATATGTTATTCAAATAACTCCATGGTTTGTTGTATTTGTGATATGCCTCGTGTTTGTGCTTGTCCTTATTGGATTTGCAGGAAAGATACCTGAAGGTTTTCATAAGGGGATAGGAATTGCTTTTGTGGTTGCAACTCTTGTTTTGTTCCTTGTGTCTGCTTATTTTACATTCTCAGATATGCCTTTCTTTGAGACATTAAGCGACTGGATTACAAGCCCCAAGGTTTACGGAGCATTGCTTCTTGTTGTTTTAACTGCAATTGTAAGCGCGGTTTTGATAAAGACGAAATAAGTTTATTTGCCGCAGTGAGCAAGTCCGCAACATAAGTGAGGAACTGCGCAACAAGAGCAAATCAAACTGGAGTTTTAATTATCGGATAAATTGCGGAGCGAGGGGTTGGCGGGGGCAGTAGATTATTTGTGCAACACAATTGAGAGAGGGCTTAGAACTTCAGAGCTGCATCGTGCAGCCAATTCTTCCATTCAGGAAATACTCTTTCTCCAAGAGGAATACCTATCTCCTGCCTTATCGTGTCGCTTATTCTGTGGAATGCGCTGTTGCTTATCACATTAAACTTTGCTTCCATTAACTGGGGTTTTCCAAGTTTGTTTGCGATGTCAACCATTTCCTGTTTTATCTTTCCTCTCAGAAGGATGTTGTCATAAACAGCATCCCAGTTTCCAGCCCATCCTTTTACATTTCCGGCAATATTCTTTATAATTACAGATTCTCCGTTGATAAGCTCGGGAGTCGGCTCCAAATCATCTTTTTCAACGTTGTATCTCATCAAATCAACAAATCCTCCTTCTTCTGCTGGGTCCTTGTTCCAGTGTTTTCTTATTTCAGTCAGGCTCATTACTCTTTTTATTGAGTGAAGTCCGTCCGGGGTTTTTACAGGATTTGCAATTATAATCATGTCGGTCGCCTTGAAGCTTGTTGCCGGAACCTGCAAGTCATTTACAACTCTGTCAAATACTCCATAAGGGGAATCTCCGTGGATTGTTCCCGCAACAACATTCGCAAGCGCTCCAACCCTCATTGCTTCGTAAAGTGCTTTCGCTTCCGAACTTCTTACTTCTCCAACGATGAGTGCAGAATCTCCTAATCTTAAGGAGGTTCTTATTCCTTCAGATGCTTCTACTTCAGTAGTTCCTGAAACAAGAGCTGAACGAACTTTCATCCTCATAATATCATATCCTAATTTTCTTAATGCGTCTGCAGGCAATTCAAGAGTGTCTTCTACAACAATCACTCTGAACTTGGACATTATCTCGAGCATAAGGCTTCCGAGCAAAGATGTTTTTCCTGAGCTTCTTGTTCCTGCAACAAGGAGTGTTCTGTTTCCATCAATAAGAAAACTCATAAGCCCGGCGGCGAAGGAGTTCATCATCTTTTTGTTAATAAAAAGAGGTAATGTCCAGGGATCATCTCTGTGTCTTCTTAATGCATAGCCCAATCCATATGGGGAAAGAGGCTGAGTCACAGCTGCAACTCTTGCTCTTGCATTTCCGAAGACTAGTTCTGTGTCAAGAACAGGATTTGCTTCGTCTAAAGGACGTCCGGATTGCAACCTTAGTTTTGCAGCCCATGAATCTGCATCTTCATAGCTAGGAATTATGTTTGTAAAACATTCATCATATTTCTCATGTCTTACAAAAATGGGGTTTTGTGCAATTGGAGGGTTCAAAACAATATCCTGCAGTCTTGAGTCCATAAGGAGAATCTCAATAAGCCCGAATCCAATTGTATATCTCACTAGGATTCTTGCAAGTTTGTTCAATTCGCGATGGTTTAATTCAATATTTTTTGTTTTTGAGAGCTCTGAAATCAAATCTCTTGAAACATTGAAGAAAACTTGCCTCGTTTTTTCCGGGTCTGTAAATTCTTCTGCTTTTGGCCTATGTTCAATAAGAACATTTCT
>JBFYLR010000032.1:0-16439 GCA_041305305.1 Nanobdellota archaeon | reverse complement strand
AATTTTGAGGTGTTTGTTGTTTCTGAAAGCGCGGAGAGTTTGGATGCTCTGCCGTTTGGAAAGTTGAAGAAACTGGACTGAGTTTGGAATAGGAATTATTTGTTAATTGGGTAGAAAGGCTGGCAGGGGCAGATTGAGGAGTTGTAGAAATATAAAAAGAGATTTATAAATAATAGAACTGGTTGGCAGCTATTTTATTCCTTCTTGTCTTCTTCGTTGTCTGATTGTGCTGCTGGGGCGGCTTTTATTTGAGGGAAGGGGAAGTGGAATGGAAGCCCGAGGGCGTCTTCAAGATCTAGAGCCTTTGGGGTGCATTTTCTCATTATCATATTGAAAAGTGGCACTTTAAATTCTGGAGAAATTGCCTGCTTCTCTTTCTTCTTCCAGTTGTCTAGAAGCTCTTTGACTTCTTTTTCGCCTGCAGAGAAAACCAGGTCTCCTTCGAAATTAAGCTCGCCAAATTTCTTGTCTTTGTTGTCTTTTGAATTATAGATTACTTCAAATTTGAATGCTATTTTTATAACTTTTTGATTTTCCACCAGCCGGAGATCTTCCTCTTTAATATCGGTTATATCCATGTTGGTGTTGGTGACATACTTTTCATTAAGCTTGTCAGATTTTTCTGCAGATATTTTCGTAAAGTCAAATCCTATTAATCTCATAATTATCTGTGATAAAAACTGTTTTTAAAGTTTATCATGCTAGAAGCTAGGGGATAGTTAGGGATTTGTTTTAAGATTTGATGAGTTTACATCAAATCTTCTTCAGAAACTACAACAAAATCGCCGATTGCGATTATGCTGTTGTATGGAACAAGAACTTCCTTGCCGTTTGAGTCGAGATTAAGGCCCCTCACATAGTGCGTTGGGTCTTTCAAGACTACCTGCAAAAGCTCTCCTGTTCTGGTCTCGAAAGTGATATCTTTTACCATTCCAAGCCTCTTTCCCTCTTTTGTAACAACGAGTTTGCCGATGATTTCCTTCAGCGGCTTCTTGTCAAGTGCCATGACTTAGTTAAACGAGGTTTGTATTTAAACTTTTCTCTGATAAATGATATAGGTTATTTTTACTTTTTGGAACATGGAAAGCAGAGATTTATAAAGAATTTTTGCTGGTTTAGAGCATGACATCGAGGACAAAAATACTGACTGTGATGATTGTTGATATTGTAGGATATACAAAACTCAGCGGCGAGCTTGGAAGAGAGAGATTTGATGAACTTAACGACGATTTTGACAGAATATCCCTTCCGCTTTTCCAAAAATATGCAGGGCAGGTTGTAAAGAAAGTAGGAGACTCATTTATAGTAGTATTTGATAGTGCGACGGATTCGCTGCATTGCGGCATTGAGTTGCAGAATAGGTTTTGGGAGTATAGAGAAAGCAGGGCCGGATTGCCTATTAAAATCAAAATTGCATTAAACACTGGAGAAGTTATAATAAGAGACCACGACATATATGGGGAAACTGTAAATGTCGTTTCAAGAGTTGAGAAATTAACGAAACCGGGGCATATTTATTTCACCCAGCCGGTTTTTTTGGCTATGAATAAGAATGAGATACCTTATGAATATCTCGGGAGAAGACGGGTTAAGGGAGTCAATCACCCATTGAAAATATTCAGAGTCAAAGAGCTATATGAAGAGAGAAGAAAGTTTGGGTTAGATTTGAGTGGCGCAGCCTGGAAGCTGATTAGTTTTGTTTTTTGGTTGATTCTTTTGGGAGCAATGGGGTTTGCAGCATATAAAGTACTAGTAATGACAGGTTATTGGGATTTAATTATTAGGGGTTTTGGAGATTTTGTAAAGGATTTGGGTTTTTAGTTCGTTTTAATATATATTTGATTATTTTTGAGTATGGGGTTCGTTTTAATTATTAATTATGTCGTTTTTTGTTATTAACTCTCTGACTCCCCTGTTGCTCTTGGAGAAAATGAAAATGTTTATAAACCAATGTTTGATTTTATATTCCTTTAATTTTATATTATAAATATTTATATTATATATTATATATATTATAATATATATGATTAATTATATATGTTAGTTCTGTTTAATTTTTGGTTGATTCTTTTGGGTTTGTTATTTTTATTTTTGCAGTGGAAACTATGGTGTGGGGGAGGGGGCAAAAATTTTGTAATTTTAAAGTTGTAATAAAATATTTCCGTCTATTTGTGATAGTTTTATCGTCGGTTCCAAAGGAAATAGGGGTTGGAGTATAGATATGTTTATAATTGTGCTGCATTTGTATATTTTAATTAAAATAACAACTTAAAAAAGGTTTCAAAGGTGAAAGGGGCGATGTTATGGACAAGGTAGACAAGATTTTCGATTCTTTTATTGGAAATAGTCTTTTCAAAAATAAAATTGTACTTCAGTCGCAATATACGCCCGAGGATATTATTCATAGAGAGGATCAGATAACAAAAATAGCTTCCATTTTGGCGCCAGCTTTGAGGGGAGAGAGAGTCAGTAATTTGTTTTTGTATGGGAACACGGGGACGGGGAAGACGCTGTCCATACAGCATGTGGGGAGCAAGCTTGTTTCAAAGGTTAAGGAGAGCGGGGAAGATAGTTTGAAGTTTGTTTATGTAAATTGCAAGCTCGGAAAGACGTCTGAAACGGAGTATAGGATTCTTGCAAGGCTCATAAAAGAGCTCGGGGGGAGTGTTCCGGCGACAGGATTACCAACGAGCGATGTTTATTCAAGGTTTGTTGATATAATTGATAATAAAAAACAGGTCGTGCTTGTGGTTTTGGATGAAATTGACCAGGCAGTTGAGAAGATAAAGTCGGGGGATTTTATTTATACTCTGACAAGGATGAACTCTGAGTTGAAAAATGCACAGATAAGCATCATAGGGCTTAGTAACAATGCTACATTTCTTGATAATATAGATCCGAGAATTAAAAGTTCTCTCGCAGAGGAAGAAATTGTTTTTTCTGCTTATAATGCGTTACAGCTACAGGATATTCTTAAAAAGAGGGCTGAGCAAGCATTCAGAGAGGGTGTTTTGGAGGAAGGAGTTGTTGCGAAGTGCGCTGCTTATGCTGCAAGAGAGCACGGAGATGCAAGAAGGGCGCTTGAACTTTTGAGAGTTGCCGGAGAGGTTGCAGAGAGAGAAACGAGCAAGAAGATAATGCTTTCGCATATCGACTCCGCAAATGACAAGATAGAAAGGGATAAAATGCAGGATATTGTTGACGGACTGCCTCCTCAGCATAAAGCCATACTTTGCGCAATAATGACTCTTGATGACAGAAAGAAAAAGTCGGGAGAGGAGGCGAGGATGTATACAGGGGAAGTTTACAATTCTTATCTTGATATTTGCAAGCAGCAGAAGACAGAGTGCCTGCAGCAGAGAAGGGTTTCGGACATTCTCGGAGAATTTGATATGATTGGAATAATCAACGCCCAGGAAATAAGCAAGGGAAGATATGGGCGGACGAGAGAGATAAAGCTGATGCTTCTTCCCAACATAAAAGAAAAAATTTGGGAGATTCTTGAGAAATCTCTGAATTTATAGGATGAAGCATGAATCCTGAAATTTTAAAGACTATAAAAGAAAGGGGGCTTCTTCTTGAGAAAGATATTTTTGATATTGTAAACAGTTTCAGCGATGCCGGGCTTGCAAAGGATTTTCTTGAGGGGCTTGAAAGGTTCTCGGGGCAGAAAATAATAACCAAATCCACATTAACTAAGAATTTTGAGTATGTGCAGAATCTTGTTAATAAACTTCCTGGGGAAAACAAGAGTCTTGTTGAAAAAACTTTTTTCAGACTTGGGCTTAGCCTGGAGATAACTAAGGAGAAATCTGTTGTTGCTGTTGAAGAAGCGAAGGATATTTTGAGCAAACATTCTTTTGAGATATCCTGTTTTGATACAACTGTTGGAAAGAAGATAGATGTTGGAGATTTTGTAGGCAATTTTCGCTCCAGATACCAACAGATACAAAGAATGCTTATGAGCCGCCCCGAGCTGCAGCAGAACCTCGTTTCTATAAATAAAATTTCAAACAACAGGCAGAATATGTGCATAATTGGGATTGTAACTGAAAAAAGAGTTACACATACAAAGAATATGATAATTCGGTTTGAGGATTTAACAGGAGAGATAAGCGGGTTTATCAGGATGGATAATGAAGAGGTTTTTAAAAAGGCGGAGGAGCTTCAGCTTGATGAGGTAGTTGGAATAAGGGCGTCTGGAAGCAGGAATCTTCTTTATGTCCAGGATATTATATTTCCTGACGCCATAATCCCCCAAAAGACAAGGTTTGAGGAGGACATCTCAATAGCTTTTCTTTCAGATATACATACAGGAAGCAATATGCATCTTGGGGATAATATGGAACGATTTTTGAAGTGGATAAACAGTGACGATGAGGACGCAAAAAAAATAAAATATATTTTTATAACCGGAGACAACGTTGATGGGGTTGGAATTTTCCCTGGGCAGGAAGAAGTTCTTAGTTTAAAGAGTATGAGGGAGCAGTACGAGCTTCTTGCTTCTTATTTAAGAAAAATACCGAAGCATATTACGATGTTTATGATACCCGGGCAGCACGACGCATGCAGGGTTGCAGAACCACAGCCAATTCCTGAAAGAAAATACGCCGAACCCCTGTATAATATAGCTAATCTAAATCTTGTTCCAAATCCTTCAACAATAAAACTTATCGAAAAACAAAAAGAATTTAAGGTTTTAATGTATCACGGCGCGAGCATACACTCTCTTATTAATAATATTCCTGAATTGAGGGCAATGAAGGCTCACAAAACTCCTGCAAAGGCGGTGAAACATATGCTCAAGAGAAGGCATCTTGCTTTAACGCATTCTCTTGTTTCTTATCTTCCGAATGCAGAGAGTGACTGCCTTGTTATTTCAGAGGTTCCCGATGTTGTGGCAACAGGAGAGGTTCACAGACTTGATATTGAGAATTATAATGGTGTTTTGATAATTACTGGGAGTTGCTGGCAGTCGCAAACTCCTTTTGAGGAAAAAGTTGGAAATGAGCCCATTCCATGCAAGGTTCCTGTTTTGAATTTGAGAACGAGAGAATTGAAAGTTTTTGATTTTGAAGACAGAAAGGAAGAAGAAAATATCACTGGGGGCACCGATTTGGCGGAGGCGGCGAAATGAAAATAATTGATAAAATATATGGTGAAGAGGATATTGGGGAGCCGGTCCTGCTCGAACTGATAGGTTCGGCACTTGTGCAAAGGCTTAAGGGTATTTCTCAGATGGGTCTGCCTGCCGAGCTATATCACGAATCTGTTTTTTCAAGATATGAACATTCGGTTGGAGTTCTTGTTTTACTGAGAAGACTTGGAGCTTCGCTTGAAGAGCAGGTTGCCGGACTGTTGCACGATGTTTCTCATAGCGCTTTTTCACATGTTATTGACTGGGTTATTGGGGATCCGTCAAAAGAAGACCATCAGGACAATATTCACGAAGAAATACTCTCTGATAAGGATATTGTTGAAATATTAAGCAGGTATGGGTTAGATTACAAGGATATTGCAAGGATAGAAGATTTTACTTTGCTTGAAACAGAGCTTCCTTCTGTCTGCGTGGATAGATTTGATTACGCTATGAGAGAGATATACAAAGAAATAAGCGGGGAAGAGACGAAATTTATACTTAACAGCATAAAAAATGTTAACGGGAGGATGATTTTTTCTAATTTTAGGGCTGCCGAATTGTTTTCTTTTGGATATTTGAAATGTCAGACTGAACATTGGGCAGGGAAGGAGGCAAGAGCGAGGTATTATATTCTTGCAGACATTCTTAGAAGGGCGCTTAGTTCCAAAATAATATCCATCGATGACTTCAGGAAGACGGACAATGAGGTGGTAGAGACATTATCCCGGTCTGGTGACGGACAGATTTTAAAATATCTTGCTTTGCTCAGGCAAAGGCTTGTTGTTAAAGAGAGCAATGAAGGAATAGAATTGATTAAGAAGCTGAGGTATGTTGACCCGCCCGTTATTTTTGAAGGTAGGGAAAGAAAACTGAGCGAGGTCTCTGAGAACTACTCTAAAAAACTCGATAATATGCTAAAAGAATCTTCAAAAGTAAAAAGAGTTTTAGTGGAGGGATATAACACATGAATTCCCAGCAATATTTTGATTCTATAGAAAAAGAAGTTGACAAGATTTTTGCGATTGCAAAGGTTGCGAGGAAGAAAGGAATCGACCCGGTTGCAGATATAGAAATTCCTATTGCTACTACTCTTGCAGAAAAAGCTCTCGGACTAATTTCAACAATGTATCCACAGCTTTCTGACAAGAGGCTTGTTGCGAGAGTCTTAGAGCTTGAGAAAGAGTTCGGACCACTCACAATGTCTGTTGCTCTTGGCATTGCGGAGGATATTGCAAGAGAGAAATATTGTAAATTCGAGAGTTTGCTGCAGGCAATTGACGCCGGAATAAGAGTTGGATTTTCGTATATGACTCTTGGGGTTGTTTCTTCGCCTCTTGAGGGATTTACTGAGCTTAAGCTTGGAAAGACGAGAGACGGGAAGGAATATTTCAAAGCGTATTTCTCCGGGCCGATAAGAAGCGCCGGGACAACCGCTTCGTGCGTGGCTTTGATGATTATTGATTATCTAAGAGAGACGTTTGGATTTGCAAAATACGACCCGAGTGAAGAAGAAGTAAAGAGATATGTTATGGAAAATTACGATTATCATGAAAGGGTTAACAATCTGCAGTATCTGCCGACCGAAGAAGAGCTTGCTTTTCTTGCAAAGAACATTCCTATTGAAATCACTGGGGAGCCCAGCGTTGAAAGGGAAGTTTCAAATTATAAGGACTTGCCGAGAATAGAGACAAACAATATCAGAGGAGGGATGTGTCTTATTTTCTCAGAAGGTTTGGCTCAGAAGGCGCAAAAGGGTTTGAGATTGCTTCGTGGCGCGCAGGAGAAAGGGTTCAAAGCAACCGGGTGGGAATTTCTTGATGAATATGTGAAGATACATAAGAAAAGGGAAAAGGGAAGCGCGGATGCTTCTCCCACATATATTAAAGATTTGGTCGCGGGGAGACCGGTATTCAGCCATCCTTCAAGAAGCGGAGGGTTCAGGTTCAGATACGGAAGGACGAGAACGAGCGGATTCTCTGCAGAAGCATTGCATCCTGCCACTATGGCAATAACTGACTGCTTTCTTGCAATTGGGACGCAATTAAAGATAGAAAAACCTACAAAAGGGTGCGCGGTTGGGGTGTGCGACGAGATTGATGGACCAATTGTAAAATTAAAGAACGGAAGCGTGAAGAAACTGAGCGATTTTGAAGAGGCTAGAAAGATTTATTCTGATGTTGAAGAGATAATCTATCTTGGGGATATTCTTTTTTCATTTGGGGATGTAGCAAACAGGAATTATGAGCTATTAAAGCCGGGGTATGTTGAGGAGTGGTGGGGGCTTGAACTTAAAAAAGCAGCTAAGGAGAAAGGCGAAACTGTCGAAGTTGATGCAAGGAAAGTAGGAATAGAGCGCGCGATAGAACTTTCATTGAAATTTAATGTTCCTTTGCATCCAAGTTATATCTTTTATTGGAGAGAGATAGGCTCGGAGCATTTTCTTGCACTGCTTGATTGGCTGAGTCACGGGCACATAATAGAGAAAAAGATTATTCTTCCATATTCTATCCACGACAAAGAGAAATTTATAAAAGGGAAGCGGGCGCTTGAAATTATAGGGTGCGAGCACAAGGTAACTATTGAAAATGTCGTGCTTGATGAGGTAAATTCCAGGGCGCTGCTTGTGAATCTTGGGATGGACAGCAATATCTTGAACCTTGAAAAAGAAATTGAAGGAGTATGCAAGCTTATTGCAGACAAATATGACCGACCGGTTTTGGAGACATTGTCCTTGCTTTCAAAGTTTAAGATAAAAGACAAATCAGGGACATGGATTGGAGCAAGAATGGGGCGTCCGGAGAAGGCAAAGCTTAGAAAGCTTACCGGGAGCCCGCATGTTTTGTTTCCGGTTGGAAAGGAAGGCGGAAGATTGAGGAGCGTGCAGGAGGCAGTGAATGTTGGAACGGTTGTTTCTGATTTTCCCGCATATTATTGTGAGGGTTGCAAGAAGGAGACGATTTATCCTATGTGCGAGATGTGCGGAAAAACGTGCACGAAGATGAATTATTGCCCTGAATGCGACTACAACTATCCTGGACAATGCCCTGAACATCCAACAACGTTCCAATTCAAGGAGAAAAGGCTAGATATGAAGCATTTTTATGATGCTGCTTTGAAAAAATTGGGATTGAGGAATGAGGATATACCTATAGTAGTAAAGGGGATAAGGGGGACAAGCAGCAAAGATCATAGCTGCGAGAATCTTGCTAAAGGATTGCTTAGGGCAAGGCACAATCTTAATGTGAATAAGGACGGGACAATAAGGTATGATATGACTGAGATGCCCATCTCTCATTTCAAGGCAAAGGAGATAGGGACAAGTGTTGCAAAACTCAAAGAGATGGGATACGACAAAGATGTTCTTGGGAAAGAACTTGAAAATGAAGAACAGGTTTTGACATTGTTCCCACACGACATCATACTGCCTTCCTGTTCCGAGTGCGGAGATGAAAAGGCAGAGGATGTTTTTGTCAAAGTCTGCAAATTTATTGATGAAGAGTTTGAGAAACTTTATGGTTTGCCAAAATTTTACAATGCAGTCAGGAAGGACGACATTATCGGCACCCTTTTTGTGTGCATCGCGCCGCATATTTGCACAGCGACTGTTGGAAGACTGATAGGTTTTTCAAAATCGCAGGCGTTTTATGCTTCGCCTTATATGCATGCCGCGATGAGGAGAGACTGCGACGGAGATGAGGCGGCTGTAATGCTTCTCATGGATTTGCTTTTGAACTTTTCAAGGAAGTTTTTGCCCTCTCATAGAGGAGGGACTCAGGACGCCCCGCTTGTTTTGAATACACGGATAAGAGCAGGAGATGTTGACGACCAGATTTTGGATTTTGAGCTTTGCGGGCAGTATCCTTTGGAGCTCTACGAACTTGCTGAGCAGGGGAAGCATTCAAGCGAGGTTAAAATTGATAATGTAAAGAAAAGGCTGAAAGAAGGAACAGATCCTTTCTCAAATTCTTTCTTCAGCCATGGATGTGACGATATAAATAAGACTGTTTTAACCTCTTCGTATAAGTCTCTTCCTACGATGCACGATAAAGTAGCAAGCCAGATGAGGCTTTGCGGGAAAATACGCGCGATTGATTTGAGGGACGTATCAAGATTAGTTATAGAAAGGCATTTTATAAGAGACACCAGAGGTAATCTCAGGAAGTTTTCAATGCAGGAGTTTAGGTGTGTCGGATGCAATTCAAAATACAGGAGGCCCCCATTAGTTGGAAAGTGCACAAATTGCGGAGGGAAAATAATATTTACGATTCATGAAGGGAGCATAGTCAAATATATGCAGCCGGCTCTTGATTTGGCAAGAACATATCAGGCTACGCCCTATTTACTGGAGAGTCTAGAGCTTACTGAGAAGTATATTCAGAGTATTTTTGGCAGGGAGAAAGAGAAACAGGAAGCTTTAGCTAAATGGTTCTAACTTCCAAGTTTCTCTAACCATTCAGAAGGCAATATTCTTCTTCAGGTAAAGACAAACAGGAAGCTTTGGCTAAATGGTTCTAGTTCATGCCAAATAATAGAGGATTGCCGGGAGAATTAGGGCGCCCATTAAGTTTATTCTTCTTGAGTTTGAGAGAATAGCAAAAAGTCCAAGTGATGTTGCTATTAGTAGGACGAGTATGCCAAGCCAATTGGTGAAGATTATGTTAAACAGCAATATAATTGCAATAATCAGGAGATTTATTTTAGTGTAATTAATTTTTGAAATATATTTCGAGAAGAGTTTTGTCAGATTTATTCCAATTATCGCTGCAAAGGCTCCCGAAACAATCATTGATATGATGAGTATGATTAGATTCTGAAGGGAGATTGTTTGCAGAATGCTTTCTATTGCTGCTGCCGAGCCCGAGCGGGCTTTGCCTATTGCATAAATTGTTATAAAAGAGAGCCCCATGACAATGGTATTGGTTGCGCCTACAAGGAAAAGAAAACCTCTGCGCTCCTGAGGAATAATTTCGC
The DNA here is from genome assembly GCA_041305305.1 of Nanobdellota archaeon. GTDB lineage: Archaea > Nanobdellota > Nanobdellia > Pacearchaeales > GW2011-AR1 > JAOAJC01. Next base: position 6,328 of record JBFYLR010000032.1, on the reverse strand, counting down.
TTCCGATTGTTGCTGCGTGCCCGCTTCCTATGCCCGGGAGGAATGAACAGAGGGGTGAAGAGATTAAGACTGCTGCTAAAGATTTAAGGAATTCTCTTTTTGTTAATTTTATTTTTCTTAATGGAGATATTTTCTGCTTTGGAACAGAAGAGCTGGACTTCAAGGAGATGATTAAACCGGAAATTCCGAATAAACCTGATAAAAGAGGCATAAGGGGCTCTCTAACTGGAAGTTCAAATGCGAGAAACCCAATAATCCCGGAGAGGAGAAATATCACTAGCGAGACAAGAAATTCTCTTTCTCTGAAAATCAGATAACATGAGATAAAAATAAGGATGAACGGCATTGCTGATTTTGCAACTGCATAGACAGAGGGGAGAAAGATGATAAAGAGGGGAGAGAAGACAAGAATTATTGCCAAAGCGGAAAGAGAACCGTAAATTGTGTAAACAAATGCATCATATCCTCTTCCTTCAAGAAGCATTTGGTGGCCCGGGAGAATGGAGAGGAATGAGTCTTCTTCAGGGGCTCCGAGGAAGATGCTTGGAATGAAGTCCAGGAAAGTATGAGTGATTGACATGGAGGCGATAAAAACTGCAAGTGCAATGAAGGGGATTGAAAGGGAGTTAAAAAATGCCAGGGAGCCTACAAGGAGGGCTGCGACAAGGTTTATATGAATACCCGGAGTTAGTCCTGTGAGGGTTCCGAATATTATCCCGAGAAAGAGGGCGATTACAACCGTAATTAATATTTCAATCATTGCAATTTCCAGTTATTTAGTATTAAATAATTTTATAAACTACGTTAGTTATATTGTTTTAGAAGGAGGTGCATTATGGTAAAAGCAAGTTTAGGTGATGTTATTGGCGGATGGGCTTTCTTGATTGGCGTTCTATTAGCTGTCGTTGTTGGATTGTTCCCTGCTGCCGGAACCACTGCGGTTTTGACAGTCCTTGTAGTTGTAGGACTCTTGATTGGTTTTCTTAATGTTGGCGACAAAGAGGTTACACAATTCCTTTTCTCGGGATTGGTTTTAGTATTGATTGGCAATGCTGGCGGTAGTTTGACAGAGTTAGTTCCATTCTTGGCAGGAATACTTTCCGCTCTTATGGCAGTATTCATACCTGCAACAGTTGTAGTTGCGGTTAAGAATGTATTAAACCTCGCTAGAAGGAAGTAAACTCCGTTATTTTATTTTTTCTTTTTATTTTATTTCTTTTATTCTTAAAACAGACAGCTGTGTTTTATTTTGATAAATTTCAGTTATCCCCAATGCTTGAACGGTTTTGTTTGAGTAGGGCGGACAGTCATCGCAGATAAGTTCTATGCTATTATCAAGAAGGATTAGCTTTGTTTTTTCATAAAGAGCTCTTTCTGAGACAACTTTGCCCACCGTTTGGACTTTTTGGTTTGCTGTTAATTTTGATAATTCTGATGGACTGTCTACCTCAATTGGTTTTGAGAGGCTGAGGATTAGGAAAAGGGAGAGGATTCCGACCATTGTTATTATTAGGGAGAGTTTTCTTAGCAAAGGCATAATCTTTGGGAGAAAGGTTTAAATTAAGGTTTGTGGTGGTGAAGTTATGGGGAAGAAAAACGGGGATTTGACAAGGAGGAATGTTGCAGAGTTAGTTACGGAAGAGGAATTTAATGAGCTTCTAAAGAAAAAGAAGAATCCTGTTGTTTACTGCGGATATGAACCAAGCGGACCAATGCATCTTGGGCACTTTGTTACTATTACTAAGCTTATTGATTTACAGAAAGCAGGTTTTAAGGTTAAGATTTTGCTTGCTGATGTGCATGCTATGCTTAATCGAAAGGGCAGTAGGGGCGAGATAGACAAAGAAGTTGATAATTGGAAGAAGACAGTAAAGGCAATTGGATTGAAGGCAGAAATTGTTTTGGGAAGCGATTTTCAGTTTAAGCCAGAATATCAGATGGATGTAATGGCTCTTGCACAAAATTCTACAATAAACAGGGGATTGAGAAGCATGCAGGAGATTGCGAGGGATGTTGAAAATGCAACAATTTCACAGCTTTGGTATCCTTTGATGCAGGTTGCTGACATAAAACATCTTGGAGCAGATGTTGCGCTTGGAGGGATGGAGCAGAGAAAAGTGCATATGATAGGCAAGGACATGGCAAAAGTTCTGGATTATAATTTTGTGGCGTTGCATACTCCATTAATTACCTCTTTGAGGGGTCCGGGGCAGAAAATGTCCAAATCCATCCCAGGAAGCGGCATATCTGTAACCGATTCTGATGAAGAAATTGACAGATGCATAAAGGGTGCTTATTGCCCCGAGAAGATTGTCGAAGAAAATCCTATTTTGCAACTTGCGAAGCTGATTATCTTCCCAAGAACCGATGCATTGGAGATAAAGAGGGACAAGAAATTTGGGGGAGATTTGAAATTCAAGAGCTATACTGAACTTGAGGGAGTTTATGCTTCCGGTAAATTACATCCGCTTGATTTGAAGAAGGCAATTGGAGAAAGTTTGAAGGCAATTATCGCCCCTATACGAAAAAATTATAGATAATCTTAGAACGTCTTGAACTCGACAATATCTTTGTCTTTGAGGGGGTGGTTAAGGCTGACAATCTGGTTTGCAAACTTGCTGGAGGGGCCGGTTACTCGAGATTCCTTGACTTTCTTTGAGAAGCCCTTTAGGATGGATTCTGCTACGTCTTTGACTGTTGAGTTTATTGGAAGAACTACTGGAATTTTACTGGGGGCTTTTCCCGGCTCTTTCGTGTAAACTCTTATTGCATTCATGTTTTGGAATATTCTCTCCTTTAATTCTTCTGTTCCTGCCCCGGTTTCTGCTGAAACTAAGATACCGGGAATCTTTTTGCTCTTTATTGTTTCATTAAGTTTTCTTAACTGCTCATTTGATAAAATATCTGTTTTATTTATTGCGACAAGCTGTTTCCCATAAGCTTTTCCAAGGAAGGGCTTTATTTTCTCGAGGTCCTGTATTGTTTCAATTACTATAATTATGCAGTCTGCTGTGTTTACTATTCCTATATCAAAGAAGTCGCTTCCGATGCTCGGAAGGTCAATAATCTGGGCTTTGACGCCGTGATGGTCCATGGTGCCTATTTCAGGAGAGATTGTGGAAAAAGAGTGCTGGGTAACCTTTGGCCTGGCATTTGTAATCTTTGAGAGCAAAAGAGATTTTCCTGAATTTGGTAATCCGAGAAGAACGCACTGAAAACCTTCTTTTTTAATTGCTTTTTGCGTTGACTTGCCTGACTTTTTTGCTTTTTCTTTTTTTTCGAGGAATCTTTTTAATCTGTTGTGCAGTTCTTTTCTCAGATTCTCTCCTCCTTTGTGGGCGGGAGCTCTTCTGATCATTTCTTCCAGAGCCGCTATCTTTTCATCGGTTGTTTGCGCTTTGTCATAGAGCTTTTCGGCATTTGTATACTCATAGGAGGCATTTATTGGCATGAAAATAACCTGTTAAGCTGACTTTTATAATTAATGTTTACTGTAATTATCTGATATCTGCGATGTTTGAAGGGCAAGATAAGGGAAAGCACAAGCAAGAGGGCAACAAATATTTCTTCGGAAGATTTATTAACAATTTGGTTTTAATTGGGGTATGAAATTCATGAAAAAGAAGTTGTCCAATGGGATGACTGTAATAATGGAGAAGAGGGAGCTGCCCGTTGTTGCTTTTGGAATAACAAATAAGTTCGGAGCGAGCCATGAGGAAAGCAAGGTAAAGGGAATATGTCATTTTATAGAGCACCTTGTTTTTACCGGAACAAAAACAAGAACTCATGAGGATATTTCAAGAGAGATTGAGAAGAAAGGGGGAATCCTGAATGCTTTTACTTCAAATGAGGTGACTTCTTTCTGGTGCAAGCTTCCTTCAGAGCATATTTTTGCAGGCATGGATATTTTTGCTGACATGCTAAATAATCCTCTATTTGAGCCGAAGAAGTTTGAAAAGGAGAAAAAAGTCATTGTTGAAGAGATAAGAATGTATCATGACGACCCAAAGAGATTTGTTTATGAACAACTTGAAGAAAACCTTTACAAAAAGCCTTTTGGAGAGGGGATAATCGGAAGTGAAAAGACGATAATGGGACTTAACAGAGATTTTGTTTATAATTATTTTAGGGAAAATTATTCTCCTGAGAATTACATTGTCACTATAGTTGGCAATGCAGATTTTGAAAAGGTTTGCGATTATCTTGAGAATAAATTCAAGGGTGCAGGGAAAAAGATATCTCCTTTGAGAATTCAGAAGAAAAACGGGCAGAGTATTGAGAAAAGAGCGGGGCTCGATCAGGCACATTTCATATTTGGAGTCCATGCGCCGATGCCTGGGACAAAGGCGGCGTATGCTCTTGAGGTTCTGGACGGGTATCTCGGGAATGGTATGTCTTCAAGACTGTTCTTGAAGATAAGGGAAGAAAAAGGGCTTGCTTATGCAGTGAGAAGTATGATAACTGCGGAGAAAAACTATGCTTATTATTCAATTTATGTAGGGACAAAGAAGGAAAATATTGAGGAAGTAAAGAAGATAATTGTTGAAGAGTTTAGAAATGTGAAGAAAATGACTGCTAAGGACCTTGAAGAGGCAAAGGAGAGGCTGATTGGTTTGAAAAAGGTGCAGGGAGAGGAGAGCGTCAATGTTATGAACGAGCTGATGTATCATGAGTGTGTGAGCAAGGCGGAAGAATTCTATGATTATGAGAAGAAAATAAAATCAATAACTCTTGAGGATGTGAAAAAAGCCGCCGAGTTAAAAGATTTCAGCACAGCAGTGATTGTGCCGAAATAAAATTAACATATAATTTGACAGCAAGGTTGGCAGGGGCATGAAAATTGATTATAGTAACATGAACAAAAATTCTAAAGAAGAGACAAACAAGGGGGAGGGGAAGAGCAAGCTTACAAGAGCATTTATTGCAATTGAATTTCCAGATGAGGTTATAAAAGAAGTCGCGCGGGTGCAGGAATTGATTGGGAAGGTTAAATTCACGGGAAAGATGACGGAGCTTGAGAATTTGCATCTTACTCTTAAGTTTTTGGGAGGGATTAATGAAGAAAAAGTCGAGATGGTTAAAAAGGCACTTGGAAAGATTGAATTTGATGCCATGAAACTGAAACTTGGAAAGATTGGAACTTTTTCTGTTCACGGAAAACCTGCCATTGTTTGGATAAAGGTTGAGGGAAAGGCAATTTATGGCTTGCAAAAGGCAATTGATGAGGTTTTGGCATTGGATTTCAAGCCTGAAGAGAGGTTTATGGGGCATTTGACTATTGCGCGGATTAAATATGTTAAGGATAAGAAGGGATTTTTGGAACATGTTGAGAACATCAAGGCTAAATCTATTGAATTTGAGACTCGGGAGTTCAAGCTTAAGAAATCTGACTTGAAACAGCTTGGACCGGTTTATACAGATATAGAAACTTATAAATCAGAATAAAAATATAACTAATAAGGGGTTCTGGGATTTAAATGACTTTCGTTTTTTGATATATGCTTTGGAATGCGAGATTGTTTAAATATGGCTGGTGGTTTGATAGATTTTAATGGAAACTACAACCGAACCATTAAAAAAAGAGGCGAGCGGTATTTCTTCAGAGGTTATAATTGGTGGATGTTCTAAGAGGTCCCTTGATGCGGTTGTTAAGGAATTAGGGTATTCTTTTGATGAGAGGCAGAGGGGAGGAACTCTTCCAGAGAAGGTTCATGTTTATTGCACTTATCCTGAAGAGGGACAATATGTGACGCGGGCACTTTCCGAGAAACTTGGAGAGAGAGTAAATGTTCAGCTTTCATTTTCCGAGCCTCCTCACTTTAGGGAGAGTACAGATTCTGAATTTCAGATAGATTTGTCTTGGTTTGTTGATGCTGCCAAGAAGCCGAATTCTTATCTTAATCGCTGAGGAGGTTCATAAAGGAATCTGTCTTTTTGCCCAGAATTGGCTCCAGCTCTTCTTTCTTTGCATTCATTATATCTTTTATTGATTTGAATTTTTGGATGAGCTTTCTTGCTGTTGTTGGACCTATTCCTGGAAATCCTTCAAGGATAAACTGCTTCTGCTCTTCTTTGCTCAGAGGGAGTTTTTGCCTTAGAGAAAAGGGAGTTTGAGGTTTTGATTCTCTTTTTGCAAGTAGTGCAAGATATTTCGCGGTGTCTTTCTCATTTTTTGAAAAGATTATAGGCATTTGGTGGCTTATTGAGGTTGAAAGGATAAATCCTTTTAGCATATTATCTATTTCTTCTTCTTCTTCTATAAGAAGAAAGAATTTCGGGAATTGCTTAAGCTCTTTGAGCTGGAAAAATATTCTTTTATTTATTATGG
>JBFYLR010000031.1:0-8725 GCA_041305305.1 Nanobdellota archaeon | reverse complement strand
CCGCGAATCCAAGCGTCCCTTATTCGATAGAACATCCTTCTGAGGTGAATAAAGTGAATGTTGAAGGAACCCTGAACCTTCTTGAAAACTGTAGGAAGCACGGAGTAAAGAGATTTATCTTCACCTCAAGCTGTTCAGTCTATGGCGACCAGGAAACTCTTCCTTTCGTAGAGACTATGTCTCCCAATCCAATGTCTCCATATGCTCTCTCAAAGCTTATAGGGGAGCAATATTGCAAACTCTTCCATTTCCTCTACGGCTTGGAAACAGTCTCATTGAGATATTTCAATGTCTTCGGTCCAAAGCAAAATCCCGCAGGAAACTACGCCTGCATGATTCCAAGATTCATAAATCTCATAAAAAACAACGAAACCCCTACAATAAACGGAGATGGAAGGCAAACCCGGGACTTCATATTCGTTTCAGACGTTGTTGATGCAAATCTCTCTGCGTTAACAACAAGAAACAAGAAATGCTTCGGAGAGGTGTTTAACATAGGCACCGGAAAGAACACCTCAGTTAATGACGTTACAGAAAGCATAATAAAATTAAGCGGCAACAGCATAAAGCCTATTTACGGTCCTGCAGTTATTGAGCCAAGAAACGCTTTAGCAGGCATGGAAAAAGCAAAATCTCTCCTTAACTTCGAGCCAAGAGTACAATTTAAGGAAGGTTTGGAAAAAACATATAACTTTTTTGCCAGCAGCAATTAAAATCTTACTTCCATATCTTTAATTTAAAAAGAATGCTTCGTATTATCTCAGAGTCGTTGTCATAAATAGAATTAAACGCAAGAACAAGCGCAACATAACTCAAAAGGAAAACTTCAAACAACCCTCCGAGAACAAATATGCTGTTCGATGTGAATATTGTTCTCAAATAGAAGAGAAGCGATGTAGCCAGAATCGCAATAACTGCTATCCCTCCCATTTTCTTTCTCAAAGGTATTATTTTAAGATATTTATGCGCCTGAATCATAAAAAGCATATTGAATATGAATACTGAAATCAGGGTGGCAATAGCTGCTCCGTTCATACCGCTCGAATTCTCTATAAACCCTATCTTCTGCATTGGCACAAGAATAGCATTTAATATGAGATTTATTATTGAGGCGATTACAATGTTCATAAGTATCAGCTTTGATTTCCCTATCATTGAAATTAATTGATTCGATACAATAAATATTGAAGATATCATTGCGCTTATTGAGAGTATCCTAAGTGCATTCTCTGCAGCAAGATATTGTGCTCCAAAGAAGAAGTTAATAAGCGCTCCAGGGAATACAATCATCAAAGCAAAAATAGGTATATTTACAAGAAGAATCCATTTTGCAACCTGCTTGCTCAATTGTTCTATTAATTTTATGTTCTTCTTTGCATAATGCCTAGTAATCATCGGGAAGAACAATTGCATGAAAAGTTCAGGCGCTATTCCAAGAAGAATTGCTATTGGAACTGCCGAATTATAAAGTCCCACCTGCAGCGCCCCTTTGTAAACCCCGAGAGAGAACGAATCAATCCAGTAAAATATAGTGGAAACAACCCCAAACAATAAAATAGGTATGGAGTATGACATAACCTCTCCTTTCAACAGCCTTTTCTCGTCATGGTGAAGATTATGCTTGGCAAATAAATGAGGGACTTTATATTTGCATACGAAATACGCAACTGTTGACATTCCTGCAATCCCTATGAGGTAAGAGAGAGTTGTGGCATTTGCATTAAATCCAAGAAGAATCAAAAGTCCGAGTGCAGATACTTTAATCACATTCTGCGCAATGTTGTATATGAATGAATACCATGAAATCTCTTCATGTGCTCTGAGGACAGCAAGAAATGGATATCCTATGACACTCACTGGAACTAATATGCTGAATATCTTCAAATAAATTGACAAATCAATGTTGTGGAAGAATGAAACAGCAATCCGGTCCGAAAGCAGGAACAGGAGCAATCCAGATATCATGCTCGTGATAGTTAAGATGATTACACTGAAACTAAGCAGGTACTTCATCTTTTCTGCCTGCTTCTTCCCCCTATATATTGGGATAAATCTCAACAGCCCCTCACTTAATCCCAATCCGGCTATTGCTATAAACCATCCAGAAACCATCAAAGCGAGGGAGAATAATCCATAAACTTCCGGTCCAAAATATCTTGCAATTATAATCCTGTATGTATATGCAAGAACCTTTGATAGCGCAATTCCCACGAATACTATAAAAGATGTCTTAACAAGCAACTTTAATGATTTGTCAAGCCCGCTTACTTTCTCTCTTTGCATATAAAACCTTAATTTTCTCTCTTTTTATTTGTTACTCAAATGACATAAATCTTCTTAAATGCCTTATTTTATCCTCTTGAATGCTCATACTCAAGATTCTTGGCGCAATAGACTTAGTTTCCTCTTTTGCTTTTTTGCTTCTTGTTTTCGGTTTTGATGTTCATTTTCGCTTTCTCCTCTTCTGTGCCGGTCTTCTCCTTCTAAAAGGGCTGTTTGTTATAACCGGAGATGTTCTAAGCATAGTGGATATGTTCTCTGCCTCAATGCTCGTCCTCTCCATATTCTTTGCCCTCCCTGTATTCCTTCTCTGGATACCCGCATTCCTTCTTATCGCAAAGGGATTTGTCAGTTTTGTCTAGGCCATTTTTCTGGCGAGCCATCTTACAAAGAAGTATTCTCTTCTGTAAAGTCCATCTTCCCAAATAAGTGAAATCAAATCAACAATACTATGGAAAACCATGCCTATGAGAATATAGAAGAAGACAGGGTGAATGATAAATCCCATAACAAGTGTGAATATATGAAACTCTATAGTATGAAAAATATGGAAATCTCCTCTTTTGCGTACCTCTCTTTTTTTGTCTGCAAGCGCCTTCTTGATTAATCTCCTATGATATTCAAATGCATCAAACAAGCATATCTTTCCTGTCTTGAAGACAGCGTTCATATAATGGTCAAAATCAATAAGAAATGCGGATAAAAAGATTATCGCAGCATATATCCAATGCGTTTCAGGAAATACTATCCAAAACACTAAACTAAACAACAACCCTAAAAGAATGTGCCATCTCGGTAACATAGCTCTTCAAGCAGAATTTTCTATATAAATTTATCTTAATCAAATTTAAAAATGCCTGACTCAAGATAATATTATGAACATCGCAATTACGGGGCAGGATGGGCTTATAGGGCATTCCCTGAAAGAGAGGCTTGAAAAAGAGGGACATAAGTTTGTGCTTCTGCTTGACAAGAGAAGCGGCATTTGCCTGCAGGATTTAAAGAATCTGCAGGTTTCAGAAAAGATAGATTTGTTCATTCATGCAGCCGCCCATTGCAAAATCAATCAGGACATAGAAACTCCCGAGCTCGCGCATCTAAATAATTCAGAGGGAACCTTCCAGGCGCTTGAGTTCTGCAGAAAAAACAAAATTCCTAAATTTCTCTTCTTCTCATCATCAAGAATATTGTCAAAAGAGAAAAACCCCTATACTGCAAGCAAAATATACGGGGAAGAGCTATGCAGAGGCTACCAGCAGTGCTATGGCATAGATTATCTTATCATCCGTCCCTCAACAGTCTATGGCCCTTTCCAGGATTTAACAAAAAGATTGATGCACATCTTCATTACAAATGCTCTAAATAATAAAGATTTAGATATTTACGGCAACCCCGAGACAAAAACACTGGACTTCACATATATTGATGACTTTATTGATGCAGTGATTCTTGCAATGAATAACTCTTGGAATAGTGAATATAATATCTCAGGAGATGGCGAATACAATGTTCGCAATCTTGCAGAATACATAATAAATCAAACTTCTTCAAAAAGCAAAATTCGCATTCTTGAAGCAGAAAAATGCCAGCCTCAGAAAGTCCATCTCGATATCTCAGCAATCAAATCAATCGGCTATTCTCCAAAATATTCCGTTGAACAGGGAGTCTCAAAAACAATCAATTGGTACAGAGAAAATCTATCTAATCGCTGATTACTCGCTTATTTTTCTTATTATTTCTGCGAATGCAGGACGTGTTATAAGTATTCCCACGCTGACTCCAATTATTGTTGTAAGCGCAAATCCTCTCAATAATCCTGTTCCTGCCCAGAAGAGAGGAAGCATAGCCGCGACAATTGTGAAGAATGCCCCGAATATTATGAAAAGCGCCCGCTTTATTCTCTCTTTCAATCCGGTATTTTCTTTAGATATCGACTCATCAATAATAATTATCTGGTCATTTACTCCTGTTCCCATTCCAGCGATTATTCCTGCAATGCTCGGAGCATCAAGATTCCATCTTATCAGAGCGGCGATTCCGAGTGTAAGCAGAGCCTCAGAGAATACTGTCATAATCACAGCAAGAGTAATCTTTATTCTTCTGTACTTAATGAATAGCAAGGCGCAGATAATGAAGAAGACTATTCCTCCAAGCAATATTATATTCTTCGCAAATTCCTTTCCAAGCACAGGTGATATGGAGTCAAGTTTAACGAGATTTAGCTTGTAAGGAAGGCTTCCTGTAATCATAATTGTCTGGAGCTTGTTCATATTTGTCTTTGCATCATTGAATGCGTCTTCCTCTGTCGCTCCTGTTCCTGAGCCCTGTATTGAAATCTGGGTTGTAACCTGCCCTCTTAAGTCGGCTCCAATGAGAAGAGAATCAACCTCTGAGCCGTCTACATAAAGATAAATCTTCTTGGTAAGATACTCTCCGCTCTCATCAAGAGGGATGCTCTTTGTTACCTCTGCATGTTTCTTAGCAGCCGCCTCAGTGAGATAAACAGTAAATCTGAAATTGCATGCATATCCTCCTCCCTGCGCCTTGAAGCATCCAGTTACCCCTGAACATTCTGCCCTGTTTCTGCATACATCTGCAATATCTCCCTTTCCTCCTTCAAATACAAGAATGCCTCCCGCCTCCGCAGAACCGATTGTACTAACATTCGTCTCATTAACCTCAACTATCTCGCTCCCATTTGTCTCATTTCCAATTCTCGCTTCAAATTTGCCCTGCTTGGCTACAAGCTCCCTCAAATCTGTTGGAGAGGCGCCGGCAACCTCTACAAGCATATAATTATTTCCTTCAAGGTCAGATACTGCCTTTATTGTTATATCTGACAATCCGAAAACATTAAGCCTGTTGCTCGTAACCGATATCAAATCAGCCATCTCGCTCGAACTCAGCTTCTTCTCAGGGCTTATCAGCGCTCTTGCCCCTCCGCTTAAGTCAAGCCCTGTCTTCAGATTAGTTCTTTTTATTTCCTCAACGGTTATCTTTGGAGTTTCATTTGCAAGGAAGATAATATCTCCTTCCTTAGTTCCGATTATTATCTTTTTCTCCTCTCCTGTTGGGAACTCTTCCTCTGCCACCCTTATGTAATCTTCAACCTTAATTATCTCCTGCCCGTTTATCGATTTTATAATCATTCCCGCTCTCAATCCTTCTTCAAACCCGGTCGAGTTCTTCTCTATGGATTTAATAAGAACTCCACTCTCAGCCGAGGAGTAAATAACAAACGCCAGAGAGGCAAGAAGAACTATAATCACAAAAACCCTTCCCGCCTTAGAATTAACATAGATTAATGTAAACGGGATAAGAATTATTATGAATGCTGCAAGCATCCTGAATGATGCAGAACCGTTGATTATTGTCGCAACTGCCAGCGCAAGACAAGTCACCAATATCCATATTTTTACTGAAATCTTCATTTTACAAAGCTTTACCTCTTAAAGCGAGTATTTGAAAATTATTTATAATTTTCATTTTATCCCCTTGCTTTCGCAATACCACTTTATTATGCTAGCATTTGTCATCCAGGTATTAAACAAGTCTGCAATCAATCCTATAGCTAAGATAAGGAAAATCTGCCTGAAAGAGTCAGGCAATCCAGTAACTATGAAAAATGCAGGCAGAACTGCAACGAGAGCGGTCGTTGTCATGAATGTACCTGTCTTGAATGCCCCGTATATCCTTGAGTTTAACGTTCCTTCTGTCTTCTTCAGCGCCCTTGTAGTAAGAAGAATGTCTGTATCAACAGAATAACCTATAAGCATAAGGAATGCAGCTATTCCAGCAGCAGATAATCTTACTCCAAGATAGTCTACAACTGCAAGAGATATGGCTATGTTTGAGAATGCTGCAAACATTACCGCAATGCTCGGTATAAACGTCCTGAACAAAATAAGTATAACTAATGACATGAGCGCAAATGATATCATGAGCGCAATTATGAGCTGTCTGTAGAAGTTCTCGCTCAACGCCGAACCTGTAAATTCAACGCTCGAATTGTCCTCTGTGAGGGCATATCCTATAACTCCTTCAATAACCTTCTTTAGCTCTTCAGGCTCCTGTGAGCTCTCAATAATTAGGGCCATTTTCTTCCCCGTTCTCAGGTCACTAAGGCTTCTGAAACTTACATCGGGAACCTTTTCCTGTATGGCTTTCTCAATCTCTCCAGAACTCTCAAAATCAGGAATAGTTATTGTTGTTCCGCCCTTTAAAGAAACATCCCTGTTTATGAAGTCTCCAGTCTGGCTGTAGAACATAAATAAATACATAATTGAAAGAGCAACAATAATTACTGGGATAAATAATATGAACTTGTAATATTTATCATACCAGTTTCTCCCGTCTTTATGAACTGGCTCTGGTTTGCTATCGTGTTTTGGATTATTTTCCATATTATTCTATAAAATTAAGTTCTTTTAAACTTAATCAATCTGCTCTCGGAAAACCGAGATGCGCGGTACGGGAATCGAACCCGTGTTCTCTGGTTTTTTCACAAATAACGTTTGGAAACCAGATGTTCTGCCATTTAACTAACCACGCTTAAAACTATACTCTCAAATACTCTTAAAAAGCTTTTGCATATTATAATAGCATGAAGAATCAGGAATCTGTCTGGGATAAGCTGTACAGCACAAAACTTAGCTGGAAAAGGGAAGCGAAGAACATGCCTTCTCTTCTTGAAGGAAAAAGAGTTCTTGAGCTTGGTGTTGGAAATGGTAAAACCCTTATATCCATTCTTGCTCAAAATCCAAAATCTGTCACAGCAATAGATTTCTCTCTTGAAGCTTTAAACAAGGCAAAGGAAGCGGTAAAATCTGATAAAGTCCACTTCATTAAAACCAATCTTCTCGAACTTCCATTCAATGAGGAGTTTGATGTCATTGTATGCTATTATGTTCTAAATAACCTAATGGAAATTGAAAGAAAAAGGGCGATAGTTCAGATGTTCAAATCTCTGAAGCATGGAGGCATAATTCTATTCGAGGATTTTGCTGTTAAGGACTTCAGGGAGAAAGGGAGCGCGAATGAAATAGAAGAACATACCATCGAGAGGGAAGACGGATTAATATGTCATTTCTTCAGGGAGAGAGAATTAAATTATCTTTTCAAATCTTTCAAGAGCATCAGCATATCACAGAGAGCATTCCATCCAATAAAAGCCAGGCCCAAAATAGAAAGAAAAATCATTTCTGCGGTAATAAAGAAATAACTGCCTCTCTGACTTTCTCACTGCGGAAAGCAGTGACGCTCCTGCCAGGATTTGAACCTGGGACCTATGCCTTAGGAGGGAATCGCTCTATCCGGGCTGAGCTACAGGAGCATGTGGGTGCAAGAGATTGCTATCTCTGAACCCCCAACCCTCTGCTGGAGGGTATGTGGGTGCTAGGATTCGAACCTAGGTAAGCACTAAGCTAACAGCTCTTGAGGCTGTCCCTTTTAACCACTCAGGCACACCCACTCAATAATACCAAAAGCAATGATGTTTTAAAGATTGCGAAAAGCAAAAATATTTAAACAAAAGCAATCTCTGATAATCATGTTAAACAAGAGGATGTTAATTAGAATGAATCTCCATTATACTAAGAAGTATACTTGGATGACTAAAACACCTGCTTGTGGTTTTAATTCTCCTTGCAAGTAATCTCATATAAGGTTTCTGGTTCTTGCATCTTATCACATCATGACTCTAAAAATAACGTCCCCTGCTCTTGAAACGGTTTTTGTAGAGGAGCTTCCCCCTTTCCTCGAGGAAGAGAAGAATATGTTCATTAAAAGAAATAAAATCTCCGGCAATAAATGCTGTCCTTGGTGTTTGAAAGCCCATCTGTTAAAGAAAGCAGACGAACTGGGAATGGAAGAATGGGCAATTGCTCTGATTCATCAGAAATTTCCTGGAAAAGCCGGGCATAGGGGGCATTATCTCGATGAAGAGAAAGTATTCAGTACAATCTGATTATATTCCGCATAATCCTTTTTTAACAACATAAATCCTTAAATAAAGAATTTTTCTGAAGGAATAATGCAAAAGGCAGTTAGTGAGAGAAGGCTCTATATTGCTCTAGACGAGTCCAATCACGGGAGATATCCTGAATTTGTGGTCGCTGTTTCCTCTCTTCTGCGTTCTGATGCTCTCCCAGCCTTAACCACAGGGAGGGAGAGGATGACCGACGAGGAGATAGTAAAATTTCTTGAAAATGAGCAAAGAAGATATCACTGCGCAAAAATAGAGAAGGGGCAGATATCCCGGAATATGAACCAGCTTGTTGAATCTGCGCCGGACCTTGTTGAGAGGCTTGTTAGAGAAAATGAGAAGTTATTTGGAAGAATGGACAGCGTGGAAATTCTTCTTGACGGAGATGTAAGAAACCAGGAGATAGAAAGGCTGCATAATATCTTGTGTTCATCCAAGGTGAGACGTTCGATGGGAGTATGC
>JBFYLR010000030.1:0-7162 GCA_041305305.1 Nanobdellota archaeon | reverse complement strand
CACTTTATTTCGGTAAGGGCTCAAATTCTGTTTGGGGTGGCCTTACAATAGGAATCATTGTCGGTCTTTTAATTGCTGTTATTCTCTTTATCAAGGGAAATGGCTTTGGTTGGTATGTTGTTGGAAAGACATCTGTAGTAGGAATACTGATCGGCTTTGGAGCAGAATTATTAGGAAAAGCCGGTGGTAAATTTTTTAAAAAATAAATATGAAACTTTTAACTCCTTTGCAGGTAGCTAAACTGCTTAATCTTAGCGAATATACTATCTACCGCTACATCAAAGCCGGGAAACTTAAGGCGATTAAACTGACCGAAAGGAACTTTCGCATTGAAGAAAAAGATTTGCATACTTTTATTAAAAAACATAAAACGAAATAAATTTATGAAAAAATGGGAATATAGAGTAGAAGACAACATTGAGGAAAAAGACTTAAGGGACTTTCTTTCCAAGGCGGGTAAAGAAGGGTGGCAACTCATCAAAATCAGAACAACCAGCACAAAGGAAGAATTAGTTGGTGGAATGTGGGACAAAGACAAAAGATATGTATCTCATTTGAGAACTTGTTTTCTTATTTTTAAAAGAGAGTTGGAATAAATAAACATAGGAAGAAATAAAAGTCGGAAATATTAAACAATAAACTATAAATTATTATGATAAATTTTTTAGCAGTCTCTTCAGTCGCTAAGCCTGCAACTACTTCTTTTGCTGATTTTAGCGTTATGCCAGAAATAAATGTTCCTATAATTGCGTGGGTGGTAATAATTTTATTCATCTTATTTCTTGTTGGTCGTGAGGTTGTCCTTTGGTATTGGAGAATAAATGATATGGCTGATTCACTAAAGGATATGGCTGATTCTTTAAGAAAAATTGCTAAAGATAAAGAAGAAACAAAATAAATTTATGTGGCTTGAAAAAAGAGATTACACTAAATCGGACTGGAAAGATTTGTTTTATATGATAGCGGGAGCTTTCATTTTTGCTGGTTTATTTGATTCTGTCGGCTTTTGTTCATCTTTTGAAAACCGGTTTTTTACTTTCTTTTTAGTTATGGCTGTCGGTTGGGCAATCGCAAATGTTGTTCAAGAAAAAAATCAGAAAGAAGCAGATGAGAAAAAAGCGGAAGAAATAAGTAAAAAATATTTCGGAGACAATAAATAAATCTATGAAATCCAAAATCATTTTAGTCGTAATCATACTTGCGGTTCTTGGAGGTGCTTTCTATTGGTTTCAATGGCGACCGACTCAGATTAGAAAAGAATGTAGTAAATATAATAGTGAAGAAATCATAAAAGCGAGAATCGACAAAAGTAGTTTTCTTTCTCCCTCTATGTTTCAAACTTACGAAGATTGTTTGAGAGAGCACGGATTAGAAAAATAAATCTATGAAAGCCTTTATTATATTAGTGGTAGTCTTAGTAATACTTTTGGTTCTTAAGGAATACCTTGAGGGAGGGGGGAAAGGAAAGGAAAGGGGAAGATTACCATATTTCAGAAAGAACTATTTACTGACTAAGGCAGAATCATCTTTCTTTAGGGTCTTAGAACAGGCGACAGAGAATAAGTATTATATTTTCCCCCAGATTCGCATTTCAAATCTGCTTTATGTCAAAGCGAATAAAAGAGACTTCTTTCGCTTCCAGAGCAAGATAAAATATAAGTCAGTTGATTTTGTCCTTACGGATAAAAATTATTTGAATCCCTTGCTGGCAATAGAGTTAGATGACAGCACCCACAACCGCAACGACAGAATGGATAGAGATGATTTCGTTGATGACGCTTTCAAAGACGCTGGTTTCCCTCTACTAAGAATACAATGCTCTTTAACTTATGATGTTCCGAAACTAAGGGTTCGTATTGAAGAACTGATTTCGGGAAAAAAGGAAGTGAAAGAGGATATACTAAAATAATCTATGAAAAAGAAAATTAGTTTTAATGAATTACTGGACGCTATTACTTTATTTGTCATCAATTCGTGGAAAGAAAATCAGAAATTATATGTAAGATTTTTAAAAGACGCTGGAGAAGATGAAGCCATAGACAATCATAAGAAAACAGAATTACTGATATTTGAAATGTTAGCTATGACAATCGCTGTCAGGAAAACCCTTAATTCGGAATTATTGCTTGATTCTTTTCATAACGCAATCAGCGAAAAGGTTTCTGAGTTTGAGGGAACTAAAGAACACTTTAAAGAATTGCTTATAGAAAGATATGCTATTTATCAGAAAATACTGGGCGAGGGAGGAAGTTTCTTAGTTTTTGGTTTAGGCAAACAATTCGCAGATTATTTTTTGAATAAAGATTTTCAAGGAATGGCGTTAATAAATTATAGTGGTGAGATGTTTCTTGAAGCTGTTAAACAATGGTCTGAATTCTTAGAAAGCGTTATATCTGAATACGAAATCGGTAAATTTTAATAATTTTCAAAGAACTTGCCATCAAATGCCTTTAGGCATTTTTTGTTTTAGGGGGATTGCTTTTAACAACCCCCACTAATCATTTCAACGCTTCCTTCTCTTAGCCAACACTTCTGTTTCTGCTTCTTTCAAAGCATCTTCTAAATCATATTTTGCCCGTGCTTTTTCTTTTTGATAATCAGCTTCTGCTTCTTTCTCGGCTCTCTTGGCCTTCAGCTCTGCTTTTAAAATTGCCATATCTTCTATTGCCCTGGTCTGCTGGAAATCAACCATCTTCTTCCTGAAGGTATCCCTTAGAATATCTCTTTTCTCCGATGAATTATTTTCTTTTTCAAGCAAGGATAGCATCTCATTCATCTTCTCGGTTTTCTTAATAAGTTCCTTTGTCATCGCTGGCCCAGGATTCTTCAGCGCAAGTTCTGCCACTTTAATCAACTCATCACCGGCAGCTTCATACTCCGCCCAGAAAGCATCTTGATTGGGAATATAAGTTTCAGCCTCATCCTTAATGCTATACAGGTAAGAATTGAGATTGGTGATAATCTCATCAACCCTGCGATTCACTTCTTCCCTTATAAGGATTTCTGTTTGCTCATCAGAATCATCTATAATTTCTTGAAATCTTTCCAAAGCATCATCAACAACTTCTTTCACCCCATCAAGAATTTCTTTTCTTTCGGAGTCAATGACACCGGTCCTGGCTGCCTGAACATCATCTGAAACCTTAGCCAGTAAAGCGCCGATCTCCAACTTTGGCTGCTGATCTGGCGGTAATGGCTGCGGAGAAAGAACCTTATCCGGTGTTGATACCGGTTTTATGGGTTGTTTCTTCCAGAGTCCGCTCTTCAGATAAACGTGATATTCTTTTTCAAGAGCTTTTATCTTTTTATTTTTCTCATAAGAATCCAACTTGTCAGACATTTGAATTTTTCTCAATGCCTGCTCATACTGTTGTCTGTTAATCATATTTTTAATCTTAGGTTTTTATACTGCGACCTTTATAACTTCAGGTAATTCCCTGTTCCAACTTCGCCCTCCAACTTGCCTCCTCGCGCAACCCATTGATTGTAGACACGTCCATTAACCTGGCGAAGATGCTGGGCTTGTTCAGCAGTTAAGGTGAGTAAATCTCTCGGTAAAGGCCCGAGGCTTCTGCCTGTGTCTAACCAGACTTCCCGAATTGTTTCAGGAGAAAATTTTCCTACATGCTCTCCTGTGCGCTGGAAATGAGCCACACGCAAATATTCTTCAGCTTCTTCATTCGGCTTTGCAATTGGAAAAGCTTTTTCAAAGGATTTAATCTTTTCTTGCTCGGCCCTTTCAAGGCGTTCCTGCTCCATTATCTTGATGGCTTTTTCTCTGGCGGCTTTTTCTTCTGCAACACTGGTGTATCCCTTTATAGGGACAAACTTTTCACCTACTTCGCCTTCTTCCGGCTTTGAAATAGCTTGCTCAACTTTCTTCTCCAGCCAGTCATAAGGCGCATTATCAATTCGTTGCCTTGTTTCTTTTAAGTCCTGAAGCTCTCTTGCCAGATACTTTTCTGTATCTGTCATCAGATCCCAGTCAGGAATAATATTGGCAAGCTTATCTTCTTGCGTTTCAGTTTCTTTTATTTCTTCGGGCCATTCTTTTTCCCAAGCTTCTTTTTCTTCTTTAACCTGTTGCCTTTCTTCGTCTGACATTGCTATTTCTTCCGTGTTGGAAAGCCAACTTTCTTCAACAGGAATTTGCCGGATTGTCGGTTCATTAAATTCTTTAATATGCCCCTTATCTGGCAAGGCATCTTTCCAGGTGCGTCTTGTTTTCTTTGTTTTTTCGCTGGAGAAAACATATCCTCCTTGTTCTGGTTTATATTCTGTTTCCATAATGTTTTAATAATTTGTTTTAATAAATCTCGGCCTTTAACGTTGTTAATAACCAATTTCAGGATAAAATTGTCTTGCTTTTAAGTTTCTATCATACTCCTCGTTGTATCTCTTGATGGCGTAATCTTGTTCCTTTTTTTTCTGAGGATTTAGTTGAAGATTCCAACAAGCCAGCATTAATGCAAAGACAAGGTCATCGTGAAGACCCGAAGGCGCAGAATACCGGATGTTCCCCATTGGGCTGATGGTATAGGAGAAAGAAGAAAGCTCATCCAGCAGGTCTGCGTCATTAGGCAACGATATACTATGTGCTTCAAATAAAGCCATTGTTTTCTCAACAAGCTTTTCCTTACTCCCACGCTTCTCCCAGTCTTTGCTTATTGTTCCTGTAGCTACAAAGTCCTCTACAGGTATGCCGCTTGCCCTTAATTCCTCGCTTAAAACACTCCCGATGTTCCTGCTGTCTATAACCACCTTACAAGGCCTATAACGGCTTACTATGCCTATAATCTTGGATAACTGAGCTGGATAAGGCATCTGATTCCACTTCTCACTAAAGACTACTTCCCCCGTAGACTCATCAATGATAACCAAGGCAGAGAAGTCTTCAGATTGCGCTAAATCTAACCCGCAATAGTGGAAGATACCGGGATGTCCTGCTCTTGGTAGTAAGGGATTGATAAGCTCTATAGCATTAGGAAAGATAGAAGAAAGTTCATCCGTGAATGTTCCAAGAAACTCCCTTTGGAAGATTGCTGCCGGTAATTGCTTCTGGATAGCTTCTATGCTCTCTTTTGGATAATAAGGATTAGCTGAGGTCGGGAATTGAAAGGCAGCATTATCTTCTTTAGCTGCAAGGAAAGCCTCGTAGAAGTGGTCTTTCTTCCAAGGTGTCCCAATCATAAGCAGAGAACCTTTCTTTTCTCCCAACCTCGGAATAAGGAAATTCTGAAACAAATCCCTTGAAAGACGGGAACTTTCATCTGCAATAATCAGATCATAGCTTTTACCAAGAATCTGTTCCTTAGCTTCCTCGCTTTTCCCCTCTATGTAAGTTCCCCAATTAGGGAAGTCTATCTTAGGGAAGGGCTTTGAAACAAAATCAACGGGCTTATTAAAGAAGGTAGAAAGCCATAAACGAAGGAACTCAAAGATTCTATCCGTTAAAGAATAACTGGGAGCTACCACAAGAATTGACTTGTTATTTACCAGGGCCTCAATACAACAAATAAAAGAAGCAATCTGACTCTTGCCAAATCTTTGACCACAAGCAACAACAATCTTCTTCTTGCCTGCTAAATAGGCATCAAGAATCTGTTGTTGAGCAGGGTGGGGATGCCATCCTATTTTATCTTGTAGTGAATTTACGTTTATTGTTCTTGGTTGTTTTTCCATAATAAATATACCACTGATTATTTATTGACTGATTTAACCCCTTTTTCCGTAATGTTTTGTTCTTAATAATAAGTAAATAATGTTTTTAGGGTTTGTTTATTCCTTTTAGCTTTATTTTTCCGGTTTCTGTCATTTTTAGCTTGTGTGTGAGTTATGCTTTAGTGTTTCAAGTGTAAGTTAATTCTTGTCTTGTTATAGTCTTAACTCTTTGCCTTGTTTAACTTGTTTGCCTTGTCTATCTCTAAACCCTTTGTTTCTTCAATCAGTTATCTCACCTTCTTCAATAATCTCTGTCCGTTTTTGTTCAGCCAATCTTTCAGAAAGCAGTTTGTTCAGATCGGCAGGCGATATAACCTTTTGCCTTTCAGCCTCCAAATCTCTGTATAGCCCGATTTTAGTGTCAGGATACAGAGAAGAAAGTTTTAAATACTTATCCAGCGCGCTATCAACAATTCTTTTATCACTTGAACGGATTAACTCGCATAATTTGGCCGCAACTTCACTTGGCGGTAATAATTGCTTCAAACAATCAATAAACTTAGCTTCCTTATCAGTAGTTTTTTCTAACAGCATATCTTTACCCCTGCTTAACTCCTCCTGAACTTGCGGATTCTTTTTCAAACGAGATGAGATAACATAAGCTGAATCAGGTGTTAGATTGGGATAAGCCCTTCTTACCGCTTCCATCTGTTCTAATCCCTGCAGTTTATAAGCGATGAAACTTCTTTGTTGTTTGTTTAATTCTTTCATAGTTTTGCTTGGGCGGCTAAAACAACCTTTGTCTTACCGCTTCCTACCAATAAGGAACGAGCTTCCTTTTATTCTTATATGCCCGTTCACTCACCAATAAATATAAATAACTCCTTAATATGTGTCTTAATTCTACTGTGTCTTACTTCTGTCCTCATTTTGATACATACCTATGTATCATTTTGATACCACTATGTATCGTTTTGATACCTACCTAAGCAACCAATATTTGTTGTATCTGCCCCGCTGGTTCTTCACCTTTTCTTTCATTAAAAAACCGCTTTTTTCCAACTCCTTGATGCTTCTGTTGATGGTGGCCCTTCCACAGTTCAAGTCTTTAGCCATTGTTCTCATAGCAGGGAAACAGAAGGTCTTGCTACCTGCATAAAGCCACAATGTCATCAAGACTGTTTTTTGCGTAGGCGTTAACCCTTGCCAGTCCCTGAACCATCTCTTTTTACTGATCCGAAACCACCAGGAAGTTTTTTTTGCCGGGGTTGTCCCGTGATACAGCTGCCTGTAGCCATCCTGCGCTTCTTTAAGTTTTCTTGTATCAAAATCCATCTTCCCTTATTATTTTTTCTTAATCTCTGGGACATTAGATTTATCCTCGGAACTTTCTAAAACTTCTTCAACAAAATCAATGAACTCTTCCTTGAAGTTCGGATCTGGCACATATTCTGTAATAATTTTGGGTTCTGTAGTTTTCACTGGTTTATAGGGACGGAAA
>JBFYLR010000029.1:0-8370 GCA_041305305.1 Nanobdellota archaeon | reverse complement strand
TAAGATTTAATCTTAGAATCTCTTTGTTTATGTTTTCTTCGAGAGATTCTTCATGATTTAATTCTCTAAGGAGAGATGATGACTGCTCAATGAGGGCAGATTCTTCGAAAAGAGGCTTGTTCTGCTCTCCGATGCTGCTTATGTCTTTTGCGAATTGTTTTACTATATCTATTGTTGCAGCCATCTCCCTTCCTATAAGGTATGTTGCTTTTTCATATGGGATATGAGATGCTTTCCTGAAGTCCTCTGCCGAGAGAAGTATCTTGTTGATATGGCTTACAATGTTATCTTCTTCCACTTTTTCAACATCTTTTATCAGTTTTTTCAGGCAGGAGACATAAGTATCTCTGTTTTGAAGCACAATCACTTTTACTTTCTCATATTCTTTTCTTTTTGAGAGGTCGTTTTTCTGCAAAATTGCTATTGCGCCCGTTAGTTCATTGTCAAATCTTGAGATTCTCTCCCTTATTCTCTCTTTTAGAAGGCTGTTCCTTGATTTTGATTCGTTTAGGAGAGATTCTATCTTTGCAGGGAGTTCTTTTTGGCTGATTTGCTCTATCTCGGGCTGATTCGGCTGTTGTTCGTCCTGGAAAAGCTTTTTTATTTTATCAAGGAATGACATGCTGATTTAATGTGGCGTTTAGAGGTTATAAATTTGAGGAAAAATCATTAAAATGATTAATCCAGAAATTGCTATCTTTGGTCTATTCTGCTTGGGAAATTAAGCAGAAGACTTTATAAATAAAAAATATCCTTTATGGCTATGATAAACGAGGCGAAGAGGGAGCATATAGCAGGGGAGGCGAGGCAGATACTTGCAAAGTTCTCAAAATCTCTTGAAAAGGTGAAACTTAAGGAGAAGAAAGAGAAGAAAGAGGTTGGGGGATTCAGGGAGGAAAAACAACCTATAAAAGGGGACGCTGATTTTAGGAAAAGGATGTTTGAAACGCGCCGAATAAGGATGAGGAATGTATAATTGCGGAGACGGCAAAATGGTAGCTAAAAAGAGCAAAGGGAAAGGGAATGAGGGGGGAGTTTCAAAGAAGGAGATTGAGAAAGAAATTGAGGAGATTGAGGAGAAATTTGAAGGCGCCGGAGACGAGATTGACAGGGAAATTACAATAAAGGCATCTAAGCCGATTGCTCAGATAAAGAAGGGCGATAAGGTAAAAGTCGACGGAAAAGAGTATGAAGTTGATTCTCATTATGTGCTTATTGAACATCCTTCGAATAAAGAGATGGCAATAGAGGTATTTTCCGGGGATAGCGACTTTCAAATCAGGTATTTTAATGACCAGGTTGAGAGAACAATTGATTTTTATGAATTGCAAGGGGAGATAATGTTCGTGAAGAAGCCTTTCAAGAAGATTGAATGGTAAATTTATTCTAGTCTGCCAAAATAAGGATTATTTGTCACTTATAGGTAATTACATTATAGCAAAGTTTATATAGGTATTATACTGTATCTCTATAGGAGTAACAAATAAGATGAAGCTCAAAATAAGGAGATATAATGTACTTGCATTTGAGCCTGAGGGAATCAACTCTGGCTTAAGGATAGCCAAAGGCGTAATTGACGGGCTTGGAGAAAAGGCAAGGATATTCAGGGAAGGAATGATTCCAATGCTTGCTGAGCAGAATTATATCCCTAAGAATATGACTCTTGAAGATTTTGCAGGAATCTCGCATGAGGTGCCTGAGGATATTATGGAATCTATCCCAGAGGATGAAAGATTTTTCGTGCCAACTGCTACTTACAAGCTGAGAGGAGTACCAGGCACAATTGACTCTCTGAAAGATATGTATGACTTAATGGCAGATGAAGGAATTGAAGCTTTCTTGCTGAATACTGCTTCAAATTTGCCCAGCGCGAGGGATGATTTGCTCAATATTGCAAGAAATGCAGAAAGAGAGATGCCATTGCTTCGGGATGCGCTTTGGGTTGTAACAGATTCTATTCGTGAGCCGATGCCAAAAGAATTATTTGATATGTTATTGGCTAAAAGAAACGGCAGACCAAATGGTTCTGCTTCAAAGGCCTTGGCAAGAACAGAAGGATTGCCTTACAAGGCGCCAATTGGGGAATCAATGGTTATGAGCACTATAACTGATGCAACAAAAGTTATTTATGACAGATTAAAATATTTAAGAAAAGATCCAACAAGGTACATTCCAAGGGAGGTAGGAAAATGAACGAAAGAAATGAATATATGACCATGCTGTATGATAGTGTTAAGAAATTGCCTCTTAGAGGGCTTGTAACTATGCCTGAATCTATGCAATATCTTGCAAAGACATTGACGGAGCAGAGTTATGCTGTGACAAGGACATGCGCAGACAGAACTGAATCGGCAAGAGCAGTTGAAATTGCGGAGGAGAAAAGATGAGCAGGAAAAAGAAATACGAGCACAGAGGGGAAGAAGACAGCCAGAGGAGCAAAGATAATTATTATTCTAAGAAAAGAGAGGAAGCAGACGAGATAATCAGAGAGCTGGCAGAATCATTCAATGCTCAAGGCAAAGAAGCGTATAACGATAAATCGGACCATAGTTGGATGGCAAGGAGAGACAGAGTTATAGCCGGAAAATTTGCTGAAGAGATGCAAAGGCAATTAAATGAGTTTTATGATGCAAGAGAGGCATATGGAGATTGCACTTAATATGGCAAAGAATATTGTTAGCAAACTGGAAAGGCTTGATGATATTTTTCAGAGATATAATGCTAAATGTGATGAATGCTATAAATCTGGGGACCCTATGAGTGTTAAAGGACTTGCCGAATTTGTTCAATATGGATTTATTGACGCGCAGGGGATAATTAGGATGGCGAGCGAGATACGCGCAAAGTCAGGATCTGGAGACAGGACAAAAGTAATTCCTGCTGCCGCTGATTCCTGCGATGAGACAAGCCATGAGAAGAGGAGATTTGACAGAGATGTTCAGGGTTTGATGGCTTACAAAGGAAGAGATTACAGGCTGATTACAATGCTTTTGCATGCTTTTGACGGGAGATACGCAGGCTCAAAGTTTTATGATAGTGCAAAGAGAGAGGAACTTATCAAAGCACTCGGATTAACGGAGGAGAGAAAATGAACCATCATCATTCACATAACAGATATGACAAGATAAGGCTGAATCTCGGCACAAGGGCATTGGTTAAAATTGCAGAGCTTTCTGTTCCTTTTGCAATTGCAGTTGTGTATGGCTATTGCGTAAGCAAGATGCTTAATAGTTATGCATCTGCCAATGAAAAAAAAGCAAGGGCTGAGAATTCATCTTCAATAGACGAATTGGGGAGAACAAGATGAGAGAAGCAGAAAAGCGTGAGAGAAGGGCATACAGAGATAAGGTTGGAAGATTCATGAGAGCTGGAACTGATGAAGAAGCTGAATTTTATTTGGGGCAGATCGTGCTAATATATGATAATAGATTTTTGAGGGATATTAAATTTGATGAAAGCGCGTTAAGAGCAAGAAGGGAGAAATTGCTTGATGTTCAGAAGGGCAAATTGGAGGGATATTTAAGATGAGCGGGAAGGGAAAAGGCAGGAAGCCGAAGAACAGAATAGATTATGTTTTGGAGAAGCTTAAGCGCGCGAATGATTTCAGGGAGCTCTTAAAAGACCCAAAAAGATTTGAAAATCATCTTGAGGAAGCAAGGCAGGCATATATCACAACAGGAGCATGGCTTGATTACAGTGGCCTGATGGACAGCTGGGCAATCATGGATGAGATTGCAAGAGATATCGGCCTTGCATCTAAATATTATGATTTTTCAATTGATTCCGAGCTATTTTTTGCTAATATGATAGAAGACAGAGCAGAGATGCAAAGAATCTGCAGAAAATATACTCGAGCTGAAAGCTCCGAATCAAGAAGTGCTAAGGCAAAAGCAAAGAAACTGCTTATGTGCCTTAAGCCAAAGCAGTCTCTTAAAAAATATACCGACCACTGGGATGAGAAAAGAAAAGAATTTTTAGCAGAGAAAAAGATGAAGAGAATGACTGAAAAAGCAAGGGCTGCAGAAAAGAAATATTGGGGGAAACCTTCAATTAAAAGAGAGATGTCTCTTAATAGAGTCGGGAGATTTATTGATGGTTCTGATGCAAAGAGAGAATTTCTTGAGAATAGAGTTGCCAATCATTTTGCGGAGGCAAAATCTCTTGGATTTGATGAGCACAAGCTGGAAGAGCTAACTATGTATTACAATGGTATGATTGTAGAATACAATGATGTTATTGTAGATGATACTAAGAAGATTATGAGAGATGAACTCAAGAAACTCGGAGTACCTTCACATTATGCACGTGCTTTGATGACAAAACTTGACAGGCTTAGGAAAGATTATCTGACGCAGAAAGTTGCGTTTTACGCTGCTTACAATAATGCGGCGGTGGAGAACTAATGACTGGGAGCTTTGGATATAAGATTGGAAGAAACGGGCCTTTAAACAGGGTTTCTGCATTAATGGATAAGAATTTCTCAAAACAGGCTGTTGATGCGAATGCTGCTGAGGATTTGAGATGTCTCGCTGCAGAATGCGTTTATGGTTCTGAAGAGAGTTCATTGGAGGCGTATGCTGAACTTGACGGGAGGCTTCATATGCTTAATATGCATGTTCCTTATTTTTTCAGATGGCTTGGAAAGCTTGGCGAAAGAGCAAGCGAGAGAGTGACTAAGAGAAAGGTAGAACAGTTTGACCGCATAGTTAATAATTCCTATAAAAGGGCGGGTTCAAAGGGGCTGATGGAGCTCTTTAGAAGAACAGAGATTGAAGAAAGTTCTTAGATTAGAAAACCTTAATAAGCCTACAACTTTTCTTAGAAAGAAAGGTTCTAGGAGTCAAAAGAACTAAACTACTATGGGTGAATTTGAAAAGAAAGTTAAGGGTTATCTTGACAAAATAAAGAAAGAAAACAAGAAATTGAATATATTTCTGCATATCAACGAGAATGCGCTTGAGGAAGCTAAAGCTATTGACGCAAAAGCCAAGAAAGGAAGGCTTTATGGATATGTTTTCGGGATTAAGAGCAATATAAATGTCAAAGGGCTTATTGCGAATTGCTCCTCAAAGACGCTTGAAAATTATAGGGCTACTTATGACGCTTCTGTTATTGGGAAGATAAAGGCAGAAGACGGAGTTATTATTGGAATGCTTAACTGCGACGAATTTGCGTGCGGTTCAAGCGGTGAGACGAGTGCTTTTGGGGCATGCGAGAATCCTGCTGCCCTTGGGAGGATACCGGGGGGTTCTAGTTCCGGAAGCGCTGCTTCTGTTGCAGCTGGATTCTGTGATGTTAGTTTGGGGAGCGATACGGGGGGGAGCATAAGAAATCCTGCTTCACATTGCGGTGTTGTAGGAGTGAAACCTTCTTATGGGCTGGTTTCAAGATATGGTTTGATTGATTTAAGCATGAGTCTGGATCAGATTGGGCCTCTTGCAAATAATGTTAGTGATGCTGCGCTTGTTTTGGATGTTATAAGAGGAAAAGATGAGAGAGATACGATTACAATTGAGTCAAAGCCGATTAAACTTGATAAAGTTGGAAAAATCCGAGTTGGTGTTCTGCAGATTCCGGGTATTAACAATGAGATAAACAAGGTTGTGGACAAGAAACTTGTGGAAACTGCAAAGAAAAATGGATGGGATTTGAAGAATGTCAAGATAAAGCACATTGATTTGGCTGTGGAGACATATTATCCTCTCTGTTATAGCGAGTTTTTCTCTGCTACAAGGAGATTTGACGGCAGGAGATACGGGCATAAGATAGAAAATTCATGCGGAGAAGAGGTTCTAAGAAGGATTTTGGGGGGAAGCGAGATTACAAAGGCTGAATTCAGCGGTGCTTATTATAGAAAAGCTTTGGAAGTTAAAGAGATAATCAAAGAGGAGTTTGAAAATGTGTTTAAAGAGGTTGATTGTGTTATTCTGCCTACTGTTCCAGGGCTTCCTTGGAAGATTGGGGAAGGAAAGAATATGAAAACTGAGGAGATTTATGCTTATGACGCATTGACTATACCTGCAAATCTCGCAGAAATCTGCGCTGTGAGCGTGCCTGCGGGCAAAGTTCAGAATATTCCTGTTGGATTGCAGGTAATGTGTGGAAAAGGCGAGGATTCTAAGATGCTTTCAATAGCTAAGTGCTTTGAGTGAGTATTTTGGTTGTTCTTTATCATAATTAAGTTTATAACCCTCTTAACATTCGTGTTAAAATGGAAATTGGAGGGGTGAAACTTTCATTTCTTGGGCATTCAGGGTTTCTGATAGCCAACGAAAAGAGGATTGCGATTGACCCTTATAACATATCTGATGGAATTGATAAGGTAGATTTAATCCTCATTACTCATCCTCATTACGACCATTGTTCTATAAAGGATATTCAGAAGCTTGCAAAGAAGGGAACAATAATTGTTGTGCCTGCTGACGCCCAGAGCAAGATAACGAGAATTGAGGAGGTTGAGATGCAGATAATTGAATCAGGAGATGAGCTTGAATTCAATGGCATCAAGGTAAGCGCTGTTCCTGCGTATAATGTTGACAAAGAGTTTCATCCAAAGAGCGAGGGATGGATGGGATATCTTATAAAAATGCACAATGTAATTGTATATCACGCGGGAGATTCTGATAAGATTCCTGAGATGTCAAAGCTGAGCGGGTATGGCAAAGATGGAAACAAGTTTGTTGCATTGCTTCCTGTCTCAGGAAAATATGTGATGAGCGCTGAAGAAGCAGCTGAGATTGCTTCATTAATCTCTCCGACTGTGGCAATTCCGATGCATTATGGGGCGGGCGTTGCAGGGACTCCTGAGGATGCGCAAAGATTCGTCGCTTTATGTGCCCAGACGGGGCTTAAGGCAGAGATCCTGGAGAAAATATGACTTTCCCCAGCCCCATTCAACTTTACAAAAAGTTGAAGGTATTGGAGAAAATATAATCTTGAAAATATATTTATACTTTGACTTACTGTTATTTTAAATTGTGAAATGGAGCCGATTAAATTTATCTCAGGTGAAGAGAGAAGATTCTTTGATTTTATTTCCAAATTGAATGAGAAAGATAAAATAGGGCTTGTATGCCACACTGATTTGGACGGAATTGCTTCTGCCAAGGTTGTAAATGCGGTTTTGAATGCAAATTTCATGAGATTTGTTGATTATATAGATTTGAATGCTCATCTTGTCGAAGATTTGAAGAACAGGAAGATAAACAAAGTTGTTTTTGTGGATATTGACTTTGATAAGCCTGAACTAATAAAGGCACTTGAGGAGTTTGCCGATGTGCTCATCATTGACCATCATATATTCAGGCAGGATTTAAACTCAGAAAAGACGGTGTTTCTGAGCGCGAGGGAATATTGCACTTCTTATTTATGCTATTATCTTTTCAGTAAAGTGCAGAATGTGGCTAAATTTGACTGGCTTGTGGCTGCCGCTTCTTTGTCTGATTTCTGCTATTTGAAGAATGCTGACTGGCTGATGCAAATAAAAGAGAAATATGGGGATACATTCAGCATTGAGGAGATGTCAAAGCTCAGCAGGATATATGACTTGTCAGTAAAATTGTCCCTGACTTTGATATATTTCCGGGGGAAACTGCAGGAGGCATATAAGCTAATAGGGGAGAATATCGATGATGCCGGAAATCTTGATTCTTTTGCAAAAGATGTGCAAAAAGAGATTGAAAATTCTGCTTTGATGTTTGAGAAGGAAAAGAAAACTTTTGGGAATGGAGAGATTTACTTCTGGGAATTCTCCCCTGAGTTTATGGTGAAATCCATCTTAATCAATGCTCTGTGCAATAAATACAAGAACAAGACAATTATAATTGTTGAGAATAACAATAAGTATTTTGAGGTGTCTGCGAGAAGGCATGACGGCAAGGTTAATCTTGTCGAACTGCTAAAAAAGCTTACTCAGGGTTTTCAGGCAACTTCAGGAGGGCATATGTGCGCTGCAGGGGCAACTATTATGCCGAGGGATATTGGTGAATTCAGGGAAAGAGTGAGAAGACTGTGATTATGGGCCATAATTACAATAATCTTTAAAAGACATATTAGTCATGGTACTTGATGGCAATATCCTACAGCACAAATGAATGGAATAAATTATCTTTGGAGCATGCTGCCAGAGAAAGGAAGCGTTTTTATTCGAGGATTTCTTCTGAAGAGGTGAGAAGAATGCAGGAAGAGACATACAACGCTAATGCTGTTTCGCTTGATTATGCTCGTAGAAACCGAAAAAGTTTACAATCCCTCAATTTTCACCGAATTTGAATAGTGTTTTCTTTGATAATTAAATATTTAAACTAATTTGGAGTATATAATATAAGCAATTTATGCTTAAAAACTGAAAGGAGGTACAAAAAGAGGAAA
>JBFYLR010000028.1:0-5942 GCA_041305305.1 Nanobdellota archaeon | reverse complement strand
AGTTATCTTTATTTTTGAAGGGTTCACATTGCCGCTCTCGCAGAAATCTGCTGTAGCTTCATAGTCTAATGTGTCAGACGCTCCTGCAGAGCTGTCATTTGCAAGGATAGTTATATCGTAGCTTCCAAGCTCCAATTCGCTCAAATCTTCAAGGGAAAGAACATTAACAGTTGTTGATGCTCCTGCTGCGATTGCGAGATTGTTTGAAGAGAATGAAACATTAATATCTCCTGTTGCTGAGAGGACAACATTCCCGAGAGCAACATTTCCTGTGTTTTCTATTGTAATTGAGCCGTTATGGGTCTTTGTAAGAGTCGTTGTGCTTGAAACGCTTAATGAAGCTGAGCTATTTATAGGGATTGCAGAGAGAGTAAGATTTTCTGATTCACTGTCGTCTCCAACTAAGAAGACTTTAGGAGTTATTGAGCCTGACTGATGAGCTGAGAATGAGGCAGTTGCTGTAACAAGCTGGCTATTATTATAAGCAAGTGTGCTTATTGCTGAAGGAGTTAGTGTCCAAGTCCCTGTCTTTCCTGATGTGTCTGTTGCTGAGAGGGTTATTCCTGTCTTGTCTGTTGAGCAGGCAGATTCATCATTTGTAACATTGAAAGTAAAACTCAGTGAGCCTGCGTTATGAGTCACGCTTCCTGGGACTGACACAGCAGAGAGTTTCAAACAGTCTGTTGCGCCTGCAAAGCTCATTAGAATAAATACAGATAAGAGTGCGATAAAAAACAACGGGAAGTTTTTTGTGTTCATTTTGTGTTGTAACTCCCTAATTACACTGCTTTATAAATTTTTCTATTCTGAAGAATGAGCAAATAAAATCCTAAAACCGCGCGGGAATGAATAATCGGCGGAATTAACCATTCAAGAAATCTGTTCTTTTCTCTTTTACTGGAACAGGAGCCTTGTGAATGTCTGCAAACTGAGGAGTTGCAAGAATTATGTTCTCTCCGAAGCCTGCAATCTTTCCTTCAATTGCATCAACTGTTTTCTTTATCTTTGCAATTGCCCTCTTAAGCTCAATTATGTCCTTTCCTTTCAGAGGTTTTATGTCAACCACTGCAATAGTATAACCTTCCCTAAGGGCATTCAGCACAGGGTTGATATCATCGAATTCGCGGAGAACAAAAGGCTTTACAACCACCTTATTATCAGGCGATTGGGCGGAATTAAGGTCTATTTCGAGATACTCATCAGACTCTTCTTTTCCGAACAACTTTTTTAAGTTAAATGCCATGCCCTATAATTAAATCTGGGACTATATAAAGATTACTGTGATAAAAAAATAATTTGCAGAATTAATTCTTATTTTTGCCGATAAGCTCGGAAAGTTCTTCTTTCAGCTTGTCTGCTTTTTCTTCAAGCAATTTTTCCTGTTTTTCAATTGTTGAGATGCGAATCTCAAGAACTTTCTGTTTTTCTGACAATTCTTTTGATAAAATGTCTTTGCTTGAGCGCACCATTATGCCTCCGACGATTTTATAGACTTCGTCGTCGGCTTTTTTTAGCTCCGAGAGGGCATTCAAAGACTCATTAAGCTCAATCTGAACTGTCTGCTTCTGCATAATCATTGACTGAAGGTTCTGCTCCAGCGTCTGGAGTTCTCCAATCTTGCTTCCTGTGTTTTCATCAAATTCCATTAGAATTAAACTGCCTTGAGCTTGACTATCTGCGCCCTTGGCTTGTAGAATATTTTTGAGTTGCAATGAGGGCAGACGAACCTTTTCTCAAGAATCTTATTAGTTATTGGTTTTCCGCACTTGAAGCATTTGTATTGAGCCATTGTAAGTTATTATATTAGTTTATTTTTAAAGTTATTTATTTGATTATTTCTTTTCTGTGAGGGAATATGCGGGTCCGGCAAATACCTTTCCTGTTCTTTCGCACTTCCATATCCCAAAAGCTATTCTCTTTGCCTTTGATTTTGGATGAAATGGAGAGGGTTGTCTTTTTCTCTGCAGTTCTTCAATAGCATTAAAGTTCTTTCTAACATTGGTCCCGTATCCGGCTCCAAATTTGCCCATTGCCTTTATTTTCTTTGTTTTGCTTCCCATTTTGATATAATTATATTGTGAAAAGGGTGTTTTTAAAGTATTTGGTTTTTACAGTAGGAAAGATTAAAAAAGGGCGTTGTCGAATTTCTATTAAGGGGATATGGTGCAGCCTGGTTAACATTCGAGGTTTGGGACTTCGCGACCCCAGTTCAAATCTGGGTATCCCCATTTAATTTTAATTAGATTTAAACATCTGTGCAATTTAAGCCGAATATTAATTTTTAAGAAATAAAAAATTACTTCTTTGCAGGCTTTGCTTCTTTTGCCGGCGCGGCTGCTGGTGCAGCTGCGGCTCCTGCGGCTGGTGCTGCTCCGGCGACTGGCGCGGCTCCGGCGAC
The DNA here is from genome assembly GCA_041305305.1 of Nanobdellota archaeon. Classification (GTDB taxonomy): domain Archaea; phylum Nanobdellota; class Nanobdellia; order Pacearchaeales; family GW2011-AR1; genus JAOAJC01. The sequence continues at coordinate 3,544 of JBFYLR010000028.1, read as the reverse complement.
TGGCGTTCCTGCTGCTGTAGCGGCTGCTGCCTTGGCTGCTTCCTCTGCTGCCTTGGCTTCCTCAAGCGCCTTCTTCTCCTTCTCCTGGCGCGCCTTAACAACTGCAAAATGCTGCTCGAGTGTTTTCTTATTTTCTGCTGAAACTTCTGTAATTTCTTCTTTTATTTCTTTGTCATAAACGCCTGATTCAATATCATTTTCTATTTCCTTTGCTTCCTTATTATCAATCAAGACTCCAAGAGAGACGCATGTTCCAACTATAAGTTTTATTGACTTCTTCAAATCTCTTGAAAGAAGATTTGGCATCTTTGTTTTTGCTATTGAGACTATTCTCTCAAATGAAATATTGCCTACCTTGAATTTCTTTGCCTCGCCTGAACCTTTTTCCAATCCAAGCTCTTTCTTAATTAATTCTGCAACAGGAGGCGAGAAAACTTTTATTGTATAAGTTTTTGTCTTCGGGTCAACATCAAGCTCGACAGGCACTTTAACGCCTGCAAATCCTTTTGTTGCTTCATTTACATCTGAAATTACTTTTCCGAGATTTATTCCGAGAGGACCAAGCTGTTGTGCAACTGCTGGACCTGGTGCCATCTTTCCGCCGTCAACAATTAATTTTACTTGCATTATATGTCTCCTGATTTGTCCGATTCTGATTTTCCAGACTCAGATTCCTCTTTTTCACGCCTTATAACCTTTATGTTGTCAATCTTTATTGTTACTGGGATTGGAACAGACGCTCCAAGAAGCGAGACAACGACTTCCCCTTTTGTTTTGTCAAGCCTTGTAACTTTTGCCTTTTCTCCCTTGAATGTTGAACCTATCATCTCAACTATATCTCCAATCTGGATGTTTACATCTTCAACCTTTGGCTCAAGCATGTTTTTAATTTCTTCATAACTCAAAGTCTTCCCGATTATTCCTTTTATATATGGGAGGTTGAATACAGCTTCCTCTGCGCTTTCTCTGTCTACCGCCTCAAGAATAATATAACCCCTCAGGCCGTGCGGGCGTATTACTGAGAAAACATTGAGCTGTTTTTTCTCGGCGCGGTCAGCTACCATTTCAAGAGCCCTTTCTTCCTTGTTCGTCGTTACTTTGATGATAAATATCATTTTTGTCTGTTTGACTACTCCTTAAAACTTCAGAAGCAGTAATATAATAGAAAAAGAGACGTTTAAAAAGATTTCCATTTCGCTATTGTGTACCGTCAAGCTTTACAAGATATTCCTTTATTCTTTCTATTATCTGAGGAACGAGGAATTTCTCTATCTTCGTCGAGAAAATCTCAGTGAGGGATGAGAACTCAGACATCCTGTATTTGTTCTCGAGCTTCTCGACGAGCATTGCATCCCTAAGTCTTTTTAGCTGCCTTCTTATGTTGCTCTCTGCCATGCCTTTTGCCTCAAGAGAATTTTGCTTTCTTGAAGCATCAACTTTATCCCTTATCTCAAAAGAGGAAAGCATTGTTTTCTGCTTTCTTGCTTCTTCAAGAATGAGGAGTATATCAACAATAATATCACGAGAATCTCCTGGTTGCAATAATCCAAGACTCAAGCAGACTTTGCGAACAAGCTCTCTTTTAGGGACGTCGTATGGCTTTTCATATTTTCTAAGTGTTATTTCACTTAAAGGAACGTCCTTAACCATATTTATTGGAATACAATAATGGTTATAAAGCTAACTTATAAGTTAGCTTTATGGCAAAATCCCATCATATTAATTATATTTATTGCTCAAGAGGAAATGGATGTGAAGCTTATAAACAATGGGCAAAATCGGGTAAATATCAAAGTCAATTTGTTATTAGCAAGTTTAAAGATGGAGAGTACTGTTGTAAGGCATTAAATACCAGGGTGGGCAGACCGAGTTCATGTGAAGTGTTAAAAACGTTGAATCTTCTTGAGAAAATCGCAGAAGGAGCAAAGAAATAATATGGCTGAAGAACAGGCTAAGGGGAAAGAGTATATTGCTGTTTACAATGGAAAGTCAGCTGTCCACAGAACAGAAGGGGGCGGAGTTATTGGAGATGGAGATAGCGTATTTGACCATTGGGAATATTGCGAAAATTCTGAGAGATTATATGCTCCAAGTGATGATGAAGCAATTAAACTAGCTATGGGAAAAACAAATGAGAATAAACATTTGATAAGATTGTCAAGATTGGAAGACCTTATGCTTTTTGGAGGGGCTAAAACTTAAAATGGAACTGATTGCATTTTTAGGAACGGACAAGGAAACATGGGGGCAGGTTACTGCTTTAATTAACAGGCAGGATTGGGACAAGATAATTCTGATAAAGAACAAGTCTGCGGATGAATTTGTTCCGTCCAAGAGATGCGACATTATTAACATTAATTCCGACAAGCCTCTTCTTGAGATAAAGAGAGATATAATGGACAAATTGAGAGGGAAATTAGGAGAGCTTGAAGTTGCTCTTTCAATTGCATCTGGAAATGGGAAAGAGCATATGGCTCTGATTTCTGCTTTGCTCAGCATCCCTACAGGAATAAGGCTTGTTGTGTTTACAAAAGAAGGAATCGAGTTTATCAACTGAAAGTCAAATTCTTAGTCTTACAAAATAGCAAAAACCCATTTTACAAGCATTAAGGCTATAACTGCAAGAAGAATATATGTTGAAGACTTGAAAGCAAATCTTGCTATCTTTTCTTTTCTAGTTATTCCCCAGATTGTCAGATAGAAGAATCTTCCTCCGTCGAAGATGCCAAGAGGAAGCATATTCATCAAAGCCACAGAAAGATTAATTATAACCATCCACCAAAGAAGATTGTAAATGAAAATGCCCAAATCCCCTATCCTTGATTCATAATATATGAATGGATTCTTTATTTTTGAAATGAGCCCTGATATTATTGAGAATAGCCCTCTTGATTTCTGCTGTGCGAAAGATATTCCAAGAACTGCTCTTTCGTCTCTTTCTCCAAGAACAAGAGAATATTCCTTAACCTCTTTATTTTTGTCAATTGTTTTAAGATTTATTCTGTCCCCTGGGTCGAATGATGAGAGGCTTGCATTCAGTTCCTGATAATTCGTTATTTTCATCCCATTTATCTCAAATATCGCCCCCGAAAGCCCTGAATTTATTGCAGGAGAATCGTCGAAAACAGCAATCTGGGGCTTGCTGTTCATTATTGAATCATTAAGCATTGAGAAATCTGCGAGATATGCCTTGTTGTCTGATACTATTCTTACAAGAGAAGTATTTTCAAAGAAGCTGTCTGAGATGTTTGTAATTGATGAAGTATTTACCACATTTATTGAATAGGAGTTGAATTGCACTCCGGAGGGAGCGAAAGCACACACGAAGAAGAGCCATAAAATAATTCCGAATAGAACCGTAACCAATACATTTGCAAATGTTCCTGCTGCAAGAACTGTAAGCTGCGCAAATTTGGATGATTTCTGCATCTGCTTGTCATCCTGCTCTACGAATGCCGCAAGGAAAGGACCAAGGAAACCGAAGCCTGTTGATTTTATCCCTATCTTATTTAATCTTGCAAATATTCCGTGGGCAAATTCATGA
>JBFYLR010000027.1:0-3830 GCA_041305305.1 Nanobdellota archaeon | reverse complement strand
ACTCTCCCGGAGTTTTTCCTTACGGGGAGGATGAAGTAAAGCTTGGTTTGTTTGCTGCAAGAAATCCGCAGAGCCTGAAGAATCCGGAAATGCTTGCATGCAAGATAATTGAGATGTTTTTGGAGAGCAACAGGAATGCACTTGAAGATTTTTACGGGATTAAGATTGATGAGGAAGGAGGATGGGATAGTTACGAGATAATGCTTCAGATTGGGCAGGCAAGAAAAATGCTCTCAAAAGGAGGGATAACTGATGAGAGAAGAACGGCAATACGAATAATTATGGACTGGCAGAGGGGAATATTGAAGATTTAATTGCCTCTTGATTTGTCATCAAGCAGAAGAAGAACCTGCTCGAAGCTTTTAGGTACGTCATTTTTTCTTTGTTCTTCGACAATCTTTTCTATATCTTGTCTGTTAACTAATCTTACTGGCTTGCTTTTGTCAATATGCTCTCCAAATGCTACGCCTACATCAAATAAGCTCCCTTGGCTTGATTTGTTCCAATAAACACGGACTTCTTTTGCATCGATTAGGGCTTTTCTATTCTGCTGAAGAATGTTGTATCCTCCCGTTGGGTCTAGCTGATTAGTATCTCTTGGAGGATAATGCACTGAGCAGCCTTGCTGTTCAAGAGAGGCAACATATGCATCGAGAAATTGCTTTTCTTCATTTGTAACGCCTCTTACTGGGCATATAAGAAATACTTCTCTCTTTTCATCAGTCATTATCAGAGTTCATAATTGGCTTATTTAAAGAAATATGTGCAAGAAAATATATTTTATTATCTTCGCCTTATTGGAGAAGGCATTGTATTTTGCGTTACGACTTTTATTCCTGCTTTTGTTATTTCCATTGGAGCTGGGCCTCTGTAGTGGGCTGTTCTTCTCATCTTTGAGATTCTGACTGCTCTGTCTGATACTCCTCCGAGCCCGGATGAGTACAAGTCAACTATTCCGTCGCTGAGGAATTTGACATATTGTGATTTTGCATCTGTGCCTCCGCCGAATCCTACTTCTTCAGTGTCTGCTGAGGCAGTCTCGCTTGCAAGAAGAACAGTAACATCCATTCTCTTTAGCATTGAAGTAACATCAAATATGGTCTCTCTTACTTTTCCGAGATTATTCTCTCCAAGTCCGAAGAGGGTTATTGGGTCTACGCAGACTCTTCTTATCTTGTATTTTGTTACAAGCTTTGTAAGCTCCTTCTTTAGCTCGGTAACATCTGTTTCAGGGGAGATTCTAAGGAATTTTATCTTGTCTTGTCCGTCCATTTTCTCCAAATCCCATCCAAATGCAATTGCATCTTTGTACAAATCTTCAAAACCAATCTCAAAACTTACATACAATCCGTTCTCATTGAACTTTGTCGCTCCATTGACAAGAAACTGCACCATAAATATTGTTTTTCCTGCTCCCGGACCGCCCAAAATAGCATTTACAGAATTTCTAACGAGTCCGCCGTCGCATAATCCGTCAAAACCGGGGATTCCGGTCTGGCACCTCTCCATTAACATCTTGGAAACATCCATAGTTATCTTAAATTAGATTTATATTTAAATCTAACCCATTGTCATAACTCAAAAGTAAGCCTATTAGTATAACTATATAATAGTAACAAATAGCAAGATTTATAAGTATTTAAATCGTATAAAAAACATGGAAAACAGGGAGAAATCCGGAAGATGATACCATCAAAGAAGGAACAGGAAAGAATTAACAGCCTGAAGGCTAAAGGTATAATCGATGTAAAAACCGAGATTCAATATTGGAAGCACAGGGAGGCAGGAAGAGGCGAGTCAACAAGTTTTATTCTTATAGGGCTGAACCCTGAGAAATATGGCATTGGAACAGGGCCTAAAATAAGCTCGAGGGATTTGTCTGTTGTCGGCGGAAAAACTACAGGAAACGGGCATAAAACTAATTATCAAAAACCTGTAAATAACTCTCCTTTCTTAGATGCTAAATCGAAAAAGCTTGCAAAATATGGTTTGATTGCAGCTGCAGGTTTGCTTGCAGCATATATCGGAGGAAGCTGCACTCTATCAAGTGGATCGAGTGAGAGCGATATTCATAAGATAGTTTATGCAGGAATTGATGAGAAGAATTGGCAGAGCGAGGCAAACAGAAAACAGCATCTTAAGAATCTTGAGGCGAGAGTTCTTGCAATAAGAGAATGCAAAGACATAGAAGATTATGATGGTGTAAGGAAGAGCGAGAAGCAATTGAATGAATATTTATCAACTGTTGAAAGCAAAGACCCTTCATATGCACCCAAACTTAAGCAAAAAATGGAGGAGCTTAAGCAGAAGTATAAATTGTAAATTAAAATGGCACTTGAACAAATAGCTCAAAAAGAAGCAGGAAATGCAGGAGAAGAAAAAGGAATTTTCTCAAGAGCTGTTGATTATATGAAGAGAGATTATGAACAGACAAAGCAGGATTTCAGAAACGTTGGAGACGGATTGAGATATGCTGCAAGGATAGGTGAGAGGGGAATAACGAAGATGAGAAATTATCTTTCAAGAGACCAGCCAGAACTTGCTCTTGCTTATGCTGGAAATCACGCAAGAAATCTCAGTTCTGAGCAGCAGAGAGAACTTGTGCAAAATCTTACTCCTGAACAATATGACAGGGCGAAACAGCTTCATCAATCAATGGGCAAAGGAGGAAAAAATGGAAAAGGCTTCACACTTATCGAACTTATGGTTGTTATTGCAATAATTGGAACATTGATTGGATTGCTTTTGCCTGCAGTAGGAAAAGTCAGAGACAGCGCAAGAATGACACAATGCAAGAGCAATATGAGGCAAATTGGCATTGCAATGCAGGCATATTCCGAAGATTTTGAAGGAAATCTGCCATATTGCAGAGGACCTCCTGCTAATGCATCTACTCCAAAGATAAATGATGCGAATTACGCCACTCAAGGTGCTGTCGGGATTGGATTGCTTTACCCCGAGTATACTGATAATCTAAAAATCTTTTTCTGTCCTAATGCAACAGTTTATACTGAAAATTCCCCTACAACTGGAAAACAGAATTGGGGCATTGGAAATGTTGCAAGCTCCTATTATTACAGGGCAGGCACTCCCAATCAAACAGACTTATCTGACCCTTCCACAATTGATTCATCAAGCGCTTATCGGGCGGATAAGATAAAGACTTGGATAATTGATGGAAACAGACAATTTGCTACAGGGAAGTTTAATAATCATAGCGGTGGGGAGAGAGTTAATGTTTTGTGCAATGACTGCTCTGTAAGAACTATTAGTGATAAAGAGCATAAGGTTGCTCAGGGCACTTTACAGGAATTGTGGAATTTTATTGATGAACAAGCAGGCAAATAATGTTATTCCTTTAATCTGATAAATACCCATCGTTAGTAATTTAAAGGCAAGAATATTCATTTTAGTATCAATTTTGCTTTAAAAAGGCAGGTTAAAAAGAGAAATGAATTTGTCAAAAGGAGTTGTATTTTTAGTAGTCTTAGCAGTCGTTAGTTTGTTTTTTATGCAATTTGCAGGCGCTGTTCTTGTTGAAATCTTCCCCGGGAATAACTCATTTTATCGGGATGGGTTTATAGCAAATGATGATGGTCCAACTTATTTCAGAGACATTGCCTCAACCTCACTTCAAATGGGGGATGACGGGTTCTCTTATTATTACCGTCCTTTCATAGATTTTAACACTTCTATTATCCCGGATGGGGCAACTATAAACAGCGTAAAACTGCGTTTGACTTTAAGTTTAGACAGCACGGGAAATTCTTTTCGGGTTGTTGGCTTGAATCAGACGAGCGTTAAATTCTCAGATGCTCAGTTGCTGATTG
>JBFYLR010000026.1:0-16926 GCA_041305305.1 Nanobdellota archaeon | reverse complement strand
AGCAGGCTCTTGGAATTGACGAAAACTCTATTTTCCAGATAAATGAGACAAAAGTCGGGCAGATTCTGAAATTATTCATTAATAATCCCTGGATTGAGGCAGAGGCTTCACTTGATGAAATTAATTACACAAATCATGCTATAGGGGTTGCAAGGATGTTTGATGGATTTCTTGATGATACCTACGTTACTTTTGAGAGAAGGGAGAAAGATTTGTATGTCCATCTTGTTGCGACAAATCTTTCGAAGAGGTTTAAGGAGATTATTGACAAAAATAATGCGCTTGTTATGATGTCAGGCACATTACATTCTGAAGAAGTTCTAAGAAAGGTGTTTGGAATGAATAATTTTAGCATTGTTGAGGCTGAAACAGTCCATCAGGGAGCCGTTGAGATAACCAGAACTGGAAAAGAATTTGACTGCAAGTATGCAAATTTTGCATCCAAGAAATATTCAAGAAAAGACTATCTTCTTGCTCTGAATTCATGCATTCAGAGGGCAAAAAAGCCGATTCTTGTGCACGTGAATTCATTTGAGGATTTGCCGACGGAAGGAGAGGCGATTGAACTTGAAATACCTGAGGTTATGACTCGTGAAAGATTGAAAATTTTGCAGGCAGATGACAAGACAGGAAGACTAATCTCGATGTTCAAGGCAAAGCTTTCTGACTCACTCTTTACAACAAAATGCTCGAGAGGAGTTGATTTTCCAGGAGATATATGCAACTCAGTTATTTTTACAAAATATCCAAATCCTAATGTGAAGGGAACTTTCTGGAAGATTCTTGAAAAGACTCACCCTGAATATTACTGGGATTTCTATAAAGACAAGGCAAGAAGGGACTTTTTGCAGAGAATTTACCGAGCCGTCCGTTCGGAAAATGACCATGTTTATGTCTTATCGCCGGATATAAGGGTTTTGAATGCCGTAAGGGACTTGCAATTAAGCAAATTATAGATATCTTTTAGTTTATTCGGGATTAGCATCTGAACTCTGCTTTACAATCCCGAGACTCTTAAGAAGTTCTATTCTCTTCTTATGCTCTTCTTCAGATATTGGTTTTTCTTCTAAATCTTCAGAATTATTCTCCTGTCCTGGAACAAATTTCTTTCTCTTAGGGAATTTTAATCTTTTGCCGCCCATATTATTTTTTCTTAGAATTTTTTTCTTCTTTTTTACTTGGTTTTTCTTTTATCGGATTTCCAATAACTTTCTTCCCATTCATATATTTTACAAGAACTTTTGGAACTTTTATTGTGCCGTCTTTCTGCTGGAAATTCTCAAGAATTGCAACCATTGCTCTTGATGTGGCAAGCGCAGTGTTATTCAGAGTGTGGACTATGACTCTCTCACTTTTTTTATTGAAATATTTTATTCCTAACTTGCGAGCCTGATAATCTGTGCAGTTTGAAAGTGAGCCAAGCTCCCCATAATCTTTTGTTGTAGGGCGCCAGACTTCAAAATCAGCGCTTCTGTATTTCCAGTCAGCCAAATCTCCCGAGCAGATTTCTATCCAGCGGTAAGGGATTCCAAGAGCCTTTAATATCTCGTCGGAGTTCTTGAAAAGTTCAGCATATAATTTTTCGGAATCTTCAGGACGGCAGAATATAAACTGCTCCACTTTGTTGAATTGGTGGGTTCTCCAGAGCCCTTTCTCATTTATTCCGTGGGCTCCGACTTCTTTTCTGAAGCACATAGAATAGGAGAAGTACTTTTTTGGCAGCTCGTTTTCTGCGAATGTTTTTTCTGAGTGCATTGCAAGAAGGGACTGCTCTGCTGTTCCAATAAGGTGCAAATCTTCATCTTTTATATTATAGACGGACTGGGCGATTGCATTCTTGTCCATTGATGCAAATATTGATTTCTCATTGAGCATGAGAGGGGGCTCGATATATTCATACCCCTTCTTTGACATAAAGTCCAGTGCAAATCTGATTAGCGCCTGATTCAGAAGAGCTAAATCTCCTTTTAGATAGTAAAATCCATTTCCTGAGACTCGGGCAGATGCGTCAAAATCTGCCAGTTTCTGGGATTCTGCAAGCTCGACGTGATTTTTAACCGAGAATTTAAAGTTGGGAATCTTGCCGCCTTTCTTTATAAGCTTGTTTTCAGATGCATCTTTTCCTTTAGGAACGTCGTCTGACATTATGTTTGGAATCTGAAGCATATTTTCCTGTATTTTTTGCTGTAGAAGGGACGATTCCTTCTCTATATCTTCTATTTCTTCAGGTATTTTCTTGGCTTTTTTGAATAATTCTGAGGCATCTTGCCCTGCTTTCTTTGCTTCGCTTATCTGCTTTGAAACAGTGTTTCTCTCCGCCCTCAGGGCATCAGACTTCGTTTTAAGCTCCCTCCACTTCTTGTCAAGCTCAAGAACTTCGTCGACAAGAGGAATCTTTGAATCCTGGGATTTCTTCTTTAGATTCTCCCGGACTAAACCTCTATTTTCCCTGATTAACTTTATGTCAATCATAGTCTATTTAGAGAAAAGCCATATTTAAATATAACCCAAAATATGCCCAATTATCTTCAATTCATGCTCATCCCGCTTAGGCTGGGATGAGAGGGCGGGGGCACGCGGCGCTTCCCGCCCACTCATAATTATGTAGGAAACCAAGGTTTCCTGGCATGGCACCTTCCTTAAAATCCTTTAATAACATTTAAAAACCAATTTTGTTAGAATTTAGCATGGCAAAGGTAAGAATAAAACTAAGCAGCATAGACATAGATGCATTAAATCCAGTTATTGCCTCGATAAAGGATATTTCTGACAGGGCTGGAGTCGCTATGCGCGGACCAATCCCATTGCCTACAAGAAAGCTGAAGGTTACTACAAGGAAGTCAAATTGCGGGAACGGCACTGCAACATTTGATAATTTTGAGATGAGAGTTCACAGAAGAATAATTGACATTCCTGCAGAGGACAGAATACTTCACCCAATTATGAAGTTGCAGATACCAAGAAGCGTTCAGATAAAAATAGAGATGAAAGAGTAAATATAATTAATCATAACCTTATTCTTAATGAAGTGATAATCCTATAATACATTTTAATTCTCATAAATGTTTAAATAGCAAAATTGTTCTGAGTTTTTATGAGCGAGAAAAGAGGTTCTGAAGTGTTTATTCCTGTTCTGAATGTCAGCGGAGAGAGTCTTCCGGAGGCATGGGAGAATGCATATTTCAAGATTCATGATGAAGGCCTTGATTACATAAGATTTGATAAGAAAGATCATGGCAGACTAAACCTGGATTCTTTTATGGTTATGGAAGTTAAGAACCCTGACGCGGATCCATTTTCTCATCTGGCAGGCGGAACAAATGCTAATGAGGCGCCATTGCTTGATTATTATATGGAAATAATGGGCGCAAAACCTGGGAAGTGGTGGATAAGGGATTTCACAGACTCTACTGACATGAGATGGGAATATACTTATGAGGCCTGCGCAAAAGAATATGGTGCTTATCTTCCTGGACAAGTTAATGATCCGAAGAGAGGAATAAATCAGTTAGACATTGCAGTTCAAAAACTTATCAATGATCCTTCGACCAGAAAAGCGCAGGCAATAACTTGGGATCCAAGAAGAGACACCACGGCAGAACATACTCCCTGCCTGCAGAGGATTCAATTTCTTCTAATGTATGATTGCTGCGGAAAGCCCTGCGGCATAGACATGCATTATAATTTTAGAAGCAGAAATGTTGCGAATGCATCATTTGGGAATATGCAGGGACTATATCTGCTTGGCTGTGATGTCAGGGATAGAGTAGAAGAAGCTCATGGCTGCAATCTTGCAATGAGAATTCTTGATGTTACTGACTCTTTCCACGTTAATGCCAATGAACTTCCAAAATATCGGGAGCAAGTGGCAAATACCCGAAAGAGAATGGCAAAAGGCGAATCTTGGGAGAATTTCGGAGATAGAACTCAGACGAGAGCAGATGTGATTTATTCCCTGGAAGGCCACAGAGAGAAGGTTGAGGCAGACATCGTGGACCAGACGGTAAAATATTCTAGCGATGTCCCGCGAGGAGACATCGAGAGGCACGTTCATGGGGTCGCTGACAGAATATTTTATCTATTAAATAAATATGCCCCAAAGAAAAATGGCGATTAAGAAGATAGAAATTGATAAAATTCTGGGCTTGGACGAGCTCGATAAGAGATTAAGAAGCGTCAGCCTGAAGGGATTTCCTGATGTTAAAATTTATGAGCATGCAGATATAGAAATAAAAGCGTTTAGTCCTGATTATATAGTTAAAAATATCTTTACTCCTCAGCCTTCAGTTTATAGAAAAGGATATTTGGACAGAGTAGAAGATATGGCTTCAATGTTTGCAGACAAGGGAATTAATATTTTCAGATTGAACGGAGGAGTTGATTACACTGCAACTGATGAGAACGGGGAAAGAACGAGTTGGACTTTGATACCTCCTGTTTTGGAAGTCATAACTGTTGATTTTGGAGAGAACGGCCCGGACTACAGCAACCATATAGACCCGCACTTGCGCGAGGCAATGGAAAGAGACGGGCACAAGTTGAATCCTGATTTGAAGAATCTTTCTTTCAAGGAATACCTCAGAGGTAGAAGGGATGTTCAGATAATCTGCGATGGTTCACACAGGGTCCATGTCGGGATTGAGAGAGGAATAGAACAGCATTTACTGATGATAAATGCCCCAAAAGTTGGATTCCCTTATTATGCTGCTCCTAAACCTTACAGCGCAGTTCATGTCCTGCCGGAGAGGCCTGTTGGCGGCGGAGGGGACAAGACTCATGTGTTGACTGAGCCAGGACACAAGCTCCTTTATCGATTGTTCCCAAGCGGCGGGATTCTGAATGGGTCAGTAAGGCCTTGAACATGGTAAAAGGCATAGCTGTAATAGGGTTTGATTTGGACAATACTTTATACCCATCTACTCCTGAGATGCAAACGAAGATAAGGGGTAAGATATATGAGAGACTGTCTTCTGAATTAGGAATTGATTTTGAAAGGGCAAGAGAGTTATTTGAAGAGCATTACGGAGGCAATTATCCCTGGAGTCATTCTGGTTCGAGAACAATCGCTGAACTGGCGAGGAGGCATGGTAAGAATATATACGCAGATGTTGTGCAGCAGGCTCTCGAGAGGGCAGAGATTCTTGAGTTTATAAAACCAAATCCTTCTTTGGTAAATATGCTTGAGAGACTTTCCAAAAGATATGAACTTGATATAGTTACAGGCTCTGCCTATAAATTAGCAGAACCAAAATTGGAAAGAATAGGAATTGATAAAAAATTATTTGGGCATTTTCTTGCAGATATAGGTTCCAAGAGCGACGGTACTGCTTTCAGAACATGGATAGATTTGAGGAGGGTATCTCCACAACATATGCTTTATGTGGGAGACAACTTCAAGCAGGACATAGAATCTGCCGCCAGAATGGGAATTAAAACCTGCTTGTTGGGGAAGGAGAATTTCGGAGCTGAATTGCATGTCAAAGATATACTTGACTTGGAAGGAAAATTAGCTGAATAATAATTCTTCCAACGCCCTTAATTTCTCTGTGCGCTCTACCTGCCTTAACCTCACTCCGACTCTCTGGAGATAATTGTTTACTACTTCAAATTCTTCCGCATATTGATTGAGATAGACTACTTCATTTATCTCTGCTGATGCAATCTGCTTCGCGCATTGGTAGCAAGGAGAGAGGACAGTGTATAAAATAGCTCCTTTCTTTGACTCAGAAGTTGGTTGCAGAAGGGCATTTGTTTCTGCGTGCGAACCTGTGCAGCTCAAGGTATTCTGGCCGGGCTTCTTCTCACATCCTTCTTCAAGGCAGTTTCTCGCAAATCCCGGAGCTCTTCCGTTATATCCTGAAGCTATCATTCTTTTGTTCTTGACAATGGCTGCACCAGTGTGCCTCTTCAAGCAGCTTGAGTGTGCTCCTGCCACCATTGCATGCGCCATGAAACTCTCATCCCAGCTGAGCCTTTTTTCTCTCCAGTCTGTTCCTTCTTCAGTCACGTTGTGTCTCCATAAACTCTGTTGCGCGGGTCTTTTCTATTAGTGTATGACTCCTTGACAATTCGCGCCACTTCTTTGCTGTCAGGTCTTGTTATCTTAGAACCTTTCGGAAAACCATTCTTCTGGAGGTCCTGATAAATCTCTAAGAGCATATTATCTCTTTCTTTTCTTGCAAAATCTTCAAATGGTTTCCCCATTCTGGCAATTTTGTGGTATGGTGCTCCGTGATAAGCAAGCTCGAACGCCCACATGCATAATTCATTAAAATTCTCCTGCCCGACTGTCTCTCTTACTGTCTTTTCTATCTCAGACAAATCCGGAGTTCTTATGGGTTCACTCTCCCTAACCTTCTTTTTTGCCATTAAAACCTCAAAGAAATTGCTTTATTAACGATTAGTATTCTATAAAATATAGTTTGGTTATGATAAATCGCTCCCTTTGCTGCTGGGGCGGGAGATATAACAGAGAGTATAATCGTGCACAATGAATTCTATCTTCTTTCCCTCTTCAATCTCTCTTCTTATCATTTCAGTCATGTCTTCCTGAGAAGGCAGAGTGATTGTTCGCGAGGAGTCTATTCTCTCTTTTGATGAGCGAAGGCTGTCATAAACCTCCGCAATTACATATCTGCGATGCTGTTGGCACATTTGCAGGAACTGGTATTTTGCGCCCGAGTTATATTCTCTGCTCTCAGGATTTATTATGCTGTAGGGGAATCCTATTTCTTCTGCAACTCTGCACGCATATTCAAATGCAAAAACTTGCAGAGCAAGGAAATTATCCTTTCCAATTGTTTGCTTTACTATGGCTTCTTTTTCTCTTGATTCTCCGCCAAGTTTTGCCCTTATGACTTCTATGTCTTTCTCTTCATTTTCCCTGTGGTTTTTCTTTCTTGCCATTTTAATCATATAATAACGCGCTTTTTAAAGAAATAGGGAGAATAATAGTTAGATTTATAACAAATGTACCAAGAATGCAATTCATCTCGGCACGCACTCATAGATAATTATTTAAGACATTCTTTCGTGCCTACCTCGAGCCGACGTTGGACAGTGGTAGTCCGCTTGCTTGGAGAGCAAGTTTCCGCAAGGTTATGCAGGTTCGATTCCTGCCGTCGGCGTTCTTGCAGGAATCGAAGCGCTCACAGAGCATAGCTCCGTGGCGACTTCAACTTTCACAAGTCGAAGTATTCCTGCCGTCGGCGCTTGGTCCGGGCGTCCTTTCTTTTAGAGTTGCAGGATTTGAATAACTATCTTCTACTTGCTCTTATGCGTTTTTGGATTTTTATATATAATTTAAAAATAAAATAAAAATAAATTATGTGCGTGTGCAGTTTATTCTGTCTCTGTAGCTAAGAAAGCCCACCATGGCTTCTTGGCTTGAATAAGTTCTCCAGTTTCGGCATCGACCTGAGCCTGGACCTGCATTTGTGCTTTGAACAGCCCAAGTACTTTTGACTGCTTCTGAGTCTTTATCTCATACGCAGCTTTTACCTGATTGCCAGTTCCAACTTCTTTAAGTTCTATTGTGCAATTCCCTTCACATTTTGCTCTAAGTCTTGCTAAAGCAGTTTCTGAAGCGGTGTCAGGCATTACTTTGACTTCGGCATTCAATCCGTTGGAAAGCTTGACCTGAAGCTTTGTTCCTGCTTGAACTTGCTCCTGGGTCATAGCCATAGTAGTTTTTGCCTCAACATTTCCAGATTGAAGCTTTAATTCATTTCCTACTCCAGTTTGAACTTGCATCTGCTCTCCAGCCTGGCTCATATAAGTTCCTGTTTGAACCTGAACCTGATTCTGAAGTTGAGTTTCTGCACCCTGGTTTTGAGTTGAGAGTTCAGTGTTTACCTGTACGATTTCTCCTGAGCCTGAACCGACCTGCTCGCCTGCAGCCATAACTAAAGGCAGGGCTATCATGGAAAACATTACTGCTGCAATTAATGCAATATTTAGTAATTTCATGTTTGTTTTTTATAAACCTCCTTTCAGCTATTTTGAGCTTTAAGGATAATGTTTAAAGGAATAAAGAGTATATAGCTTCTTCCTGAAACAAGATGAAACAACAAAGAGAGGTATTTATTGAATGCTTTATCTCAAATAACTTTATAAAAAGGCATTACCTCGGATTAAAATGGTGAAAAGAGGCAGTGTTATTATTGCAGTGAGTGTATTTATGCTCGTTGCCTCATTAAGTGTTATAGCAATTGATGCAGTTTATCTCCTTTCTTCACCCAATTCCCCTATTACTGGAAGAGCCAGCGATGTGGGGATAATCTCATTATTTATCCTGCCTCCTGAAATAAACATTCAGCTGTATCAGGGATGGAATTTTGTCTCTTTCTATGCAAATATGAGCAATTATACTCTGGTAAATGTTCTTGAGCCTATTGAAGGAGATTATCAATATGTGCAGGAATGGAATTCCAACAACCAGGACTTTAAGGTATGGAGCAGAGAAGGACAGAAGGAGTTCACAACTTTTGACATGAACAAGAGCTATTTCATATATATGCTTCAGGACAGAGTTCTCAATATCACTGGAGAGTTTTTCATAAACTTCACCATTAATCTCACGCAAGGATGGGAAACACCTAATTATATCTACTTCTATTCTTCAAACATAACCGGCAATCAATTTTACAATGCGTCATTTGATTATTTCCAGAAATGGGATATTCCCAGCCAGGAATTTATGGTGAACAGCCCTCTCGCAAGTTCACAGCCATTTTCCACAATAGAACCTGCCGAAGGTTATTTCATAAGAACTGAAGGAGGAACGATTGTCTATGTCAAGAGGACATAATAAGTAAGTTTAAATATAAAAAATGGTGTCTAATAAAATGAAAAAGAGCGGAATTGTTATTGCTGTTGCCCTTGCTGTTTCTGTATTGCTAATCTCATGCACAAGCGCCCTTTTCATAGGCATCACTGATGGATATGTAAGGGATAATGCGAATAATTTTGTTCCGGGAGCCAATGTAACTGTGACTGTTTCAGGATGCAGCGGCGGAAGTGCTAATGGGTGCGTCGGAAGCGCATTGGTCGGTTCAAACGGATATTACATTGTAAATAATCTTAATCTCCCAAAGGGGGGAGGAGTTAGCGCATCAGCAGTAAATGGGAGTGGAACGGGAAGCTCCTCAGGAACGGCAGATAACTTTCAGATTGCTCATGTTAACATAACTATTTGTTATCCTCCTTCATCTCCGAGCCTGACTCCAGTAGCTGACTCACACAATACTACTGTATTCTTTGAGTGGGTCTCCGGCTCTGACCCTTATGCAAGGCCAGTTTATGATGAATTTAATCTTGACAACGTTCTGACAAATTACACAAATCAGACTAACACCACGAGAGTTGGGTTGAGCATGGGCTCGCATACCTGGAGAGTCAAAACATGCAATAATTATTGCTGCAGCGGATTGACGAGCGATACATTCGTATCTTTAAACGGCGCGCCAAGTGCTCCTAACAGCACAAATCACAGCACGAACGGGACAATAACTAGTTTAACATGGGTTTCAGGAAGTGATTCTGATGGAGACCCTGTTTATGACGAATTGCAATATTCAAACGGCACGGTTGTAAGTGGAGTTAGTTCGCCCTTCAATGTCACAACTGCTAATCTGATAAGATGGGCTGTAAGGACATGTGATAATTTTGGCGCATGCAGTGATTGGGTATGGACGGATAGCGTGACTTGTGGAAATATCACTACCGCGTGCGAGACCTGCCCAGTATGTGAAGTATGTGATGATGAAGGAGATGGAGGAGGCAGTACGGGAAGCAGATGGACTGGAGGAGGAGTTGGATGCAGGAAAGTTGCAATGACATGCAACGGAATAGCTATAGGAGAAGATATTCTGCTCTCATTGAATCTTCAGCTTGGACCAAATGGGAAGAAAATCACAATTCTTGGGCTAAATCTTACTTTGGAGGACTTGGAATATTGCCCTTGGTGCTACAATGGGGCTAAAGATTATGATGAGGAAGGCGTTGATTGCGGAGGAAGCTGCAGAGATTGCTCGGAGGAAGAAGCTCCAATGATTCAGAAAGAGAATGATTGGATAATTGTAATCGTTGTTGGTGCAATTGCAGGGATATTGGCTTTGTTGGGATGGATTATTGAGAAGTATGCTCTTTTTAAGGGAGTGCGTTCACTCTTCAAATAGTCCTAAAAGCCTCTTAAAATGCTCTTTTAAGACTTATAAATGCCTTTTATGTTTATCGACGAAAAGGTTAAATATCTGTAAGTTCTAATAAACGTATGAAAAAGAGGGGCAAGAGCCCGAAAAAGACCAAGAAGCATGCAAAGGCAGAAGTTAAGAAAGTCTGCCTGATTTGCAAGTGCGAGTCTGGAAGAAAATGGGAGGAATGCTGCGGAAGGTGCACGATTCCTTGTTAAATTTAAGAGATGAAAGAACATAAAGAAAAAATTGAGTTGAAATTGAGGCTGAAAGGAAAGGTTGCGGTGGTAACCGGAGGGAATTCTGGAATAGGCAGGGCAGCTGCAGTTTTATTTGCTAAGGAAGGCGCCAAGGTAGTTATCGCGGCTCTTGACAGCACAAAAGGGCAGGCGGTTGTGAATGAAATAAGGCAGTTTGGAGGAGAAGCTATATTTGTGCAGACTGATATATCCAGGGAAGATGAGATAAAAAGCATGGTTGCTCAGGCAATGGTAAAATTCAAGAGAATTGATATCTTATTTAACAATGCTGGAATTGAACTTACAAAGCCCGTTACTGAAACTACCGCGGAGGAGCTTGAGAAAGTGCTGAGTGTTAATTTGAAGGGAGTATTTTTTGGATGCAAACATGCAATACCCTATATGACAAGGCATGGAGGAGGCTCCATAATAAACACTGCATCAACTGCGGGGATTGTCGGATTTCCAAATATGGCCGCATATTCTGCTTCAAAGGGAGCAGTTGTTCTTTTGACTAAACAGATGGCATTGGATTATGCAAAGCAGGGAATAAGAGTAAACTGTGTATGCCCTGGGGCGATAATGACTCCGATGGTTGAGAGATTCATAAACAAGTCGCCTAATCCTGAGGAGACGAAGAAACAGCTTGCAGGAATGCATCCTATTGGAAGAATGGGCAAACCGGAAGAGATTGCAAATGCCGTTTTATTCCTTGCATCCGATGAATCATCATTTGTCACAGGACATTCATTGATTGTTGACGGCGGATTAACAGCACAATAATTAAATTTTCTGCTCTTGCTTCATTAAGATCTTGTAGAAATCTCCTCGGTGGTTCACTAATTCATTATAACTTCCTTGTTCAATGATTTTTCCTTTGCTTATTACAATTATTTTGTCCATATGCCTTAGAGTTGATAGTCTGTGCGCAGAAATTATCAAGGTCTTGTTCTTTAATTTTTTGTTGAGTGCGTCCTGTATTTTTCTTTCAGTTACATAATCAAGATTTGATGTGGCCTCGTCAAATACAATTATCTCGCTGTCTTTGTAAATCGCTCTTGCAATGCCCAGACGCTGTTTTTCTCCTCCAGAAAGACGAACTCCTTTTTCACCTATCAAAGTATTGTCCCTCTCTTTTAATTTATCAATCACCGGTTTGCATTGGCTTATATCAATTGCTCTCAGATATCTTGGATAGTCTATCTTTTCCTGCACTGAAAGAGTCACGTTGTCTCTAAAACTCATATTAAACAGCTCGGTTTCCTGCGGCACAATGGATATCTTTCTTGTAAGAGAGTCTTTTGTAATATCTGTTATTGGGGCTGCATCAAATGAGACGTTTCCTTTCTGAGGCAGATAGAGCTTAAGGAGCATCTTGAAAAGAGTTGATTTGCCGCTCCCAGACTTTCCCACAACACCGACTTTGCTCCCTTTCTTGATATTGAGGCTGAAATTCTCCAAAACTTCCTCTTCCTTGTATTTGAAAGTTAGATTGTTTATATGAATGTTTGACCAATTCTTTAAGTCCTGGGCGTGCTCTTCTTTTACTTCTGGGATTGAGTTGTAAATTTGCATTAGTCTGTAGAGAGAGTATTTAATATCAATTAATCTCTCAAAATTGCTTGATACGCTGGACATGCTGTTCCTCATTCTGCCGATATAATCGATATAAATAACAATTGCGCCTATAGACAGGACACCCATCAAGATATCTCTCCCTGCTATAAGTATAAACAGGGAGTAGAATAATGTGCTAATTAATCCCAGAATTATCCACTTGATTGTGCTTATTCTTCTTCTCGCGAGTTTTGCTTCAAGAACTGCATTCTCTTGTGTGTTCACGAGCTTCTTTAATGACCTTTCCAGTCCTACTGACTTAACCGTAAAGATATTTGAGGAGAACTCAAAGGTTTTGCCTGAAGATTTCTCCTTTGCTATCTGAAGCGCGAGCTGTTTTTCCGATAACTTCTTGTCCATAATTATTTCTGCAGTCATAAAGCAGACAAAAAAGATAATCCCGATGAAAGCATATTTTATGTCAATATACAAAAAGATAGCAATTATACCAATTAGAGTAACTATTAAGTCTATCCCTTGATTCATATAGAAATCCATAAACTTGCTTATACTGCTTGAGCCTTCGTTCACCCTCTGCATTTTGTTTCCGGTATTTTCTTTGTCATGCCAGACTAAATCTCCTTCCATTATCTTCTGGAATGATTCTACTTTTGTCTCTCTTTCAAGCTTGCTTGTTAAAGTCATGAAATAGTGCTTTGTTCCAAGCCTTAGAATTGTTCCAAGGAGGCCCACTCCAAGAAGCGCTCCAAGGTACCAATAGAAGGTAGATGTGGATTGGTTGCTGTAATCTGCAAAAAAGTTGACTATTTTTGATATAATAAGGGCTGGAACGAGGCTAAGAATAGAAACTACAACAAGAAGGGAGGTGAGAAGGATGAAGGCTCTTTTCTCTTTTTTTAGAAAATACCAGAGGTCCTTGATGAATGTTTTGTTGGGGTATTCGGGGCGCCCTTTTTTCATAAATTGCAAAATTCAGAGGAGTTTATAAATCTGAGCTTGTCGTCGATAAACCGCAGAAAGATTTATATAATGAACCTTCCTCTTCTTATTATACTTCTTGGAATATAGTGCAATAATTCTTTTAAACGCATTTGTTAGAATAGTTTAATGAAGATAAGAAAAGTAGGGCTTGGAAGCACAAATCCTGTAAAGTACAGGGCTGTTTGCGATGTCCTTCATAGATATTTTGGAGTTATGCCCTGCCAAGTAAATCAGATGAGAGTTGAATCGGGAGTTAATGCTCAGCCTATCGGCTCAAAAGAGGTATTTCTTGGAGCAAAGAATAGAGCAATGAATGCTTTTCATGCTTGTGATTTAAGTGTTGGTGTGGAAAGCGGGCTTATAGATTTTGGATTTATGAAAGATAAATATCTTAACGCATGCGTATGCACTGTATATGATGGGGAGAGGTTTAGTTATGGCGTTTCCCAAGCATTCAGCCTGCCTCCTGAAGTGTTAGAGAGAGTGTTGAAAGGCGAGGGAAATGTTGAGATTGATGAGGCATTGATGAAAACAGGATTGTCGGGGAACCCCAATATAGGAGAGGACGTTGGTTTAGTTGGGCTTTTGACAAAAAGTAGAGTTGTGAGAGAGGATTTAGTCAGGGAAGCAGTCACGATGGCAGTTATTCCTTTCACAAATCTCGGACTTTATTTTAGATAGTTACTCAACAACTATCTTTCCTCTTTCTTCATTGTGGAACTTGCAATGATATGCATATGTTCCTGTTGTAATAAACTGCACGGTATATTTGTTTCCTTCTTCCATTATTCCCGAGCCTATTCCCGACTTGCTTCCAGAGTCAGAAACCAATGAGTGGGGGATGCTGTCCTTATTTACCCAAGTTACATTGCTTCCCGGAGTTATCTTAAGTTCAGAAGGATTAAATGAAGAATCTTCAATGTCTATAGTGAATAGCTTCTGCACTTCAACAGGAGGTTTGCTTGCTGCAGAGTCAGTGTTAGATTCCGTTGAAGGCAATGTGGATGTTTCAGAAAGAGGGGCAGATTTTGAGCCGATTTCATATGCAACTATTGCTACAGCAATCACTAAAACCGCTATAATCGCTCCAATTACCCAGCTTTTCATAAAAGTATTAGAAGATTTAATTATTTAAGCTTAAGCTTTTTCTATCTTTGGGCCCTGCGGAGTGTCTTTGATAAGGAAACCTTTTTCTTTTATTCTCTCCCTGAACACATCTGATTCTGCCCATTTCTTCTCTTTCCTTAGTTTTTCTCTTGCATCAATAAGAGTCTGAATATCTTTTGGAATTGAAATGTTCTCCTCTTTCATCTCTTTTACGCCCAAACCAAGGACTTCATCCATCTTTTCAAGCAAGGCGAGTTTTTTCTTTGTATCAAAGTCAAAATCATCTAAGGATTTTATGAAAACCTGCACTGCCTTTGGAGTGTTCAAGTCATCATTTATTGCTGCAAGAAACTCTTTCTCATATTCTGCAGTTCTATCTTCTCCTTTGTGATGTTCCTTCTTCAGTTCAACTATCTTTTTTGTTATTCTTTCAAATGTTGTCTTTGCCGCATCAAGATTCGTTAATGAGAATACGAGGGGTTTTCTGTAGTGAGTCAGCAAAACAAAGAGCCTGTATGCCATCGGCTTGTAATTTAATCCTTCGAGCTCTGAAATAGTGAATAATCCTCCTGTGGACTTGCTTACTTTCTCCCCTTTGAAGTTAAGGAATGCTGAATGCAGCCAATAGTTTACGAATTTCTTTCCTGTTGCGCACTCGCTCTGAGCGATTTCATTGGTATGGTGTACTGGAACATGGTCTTCCCCTCCCGTATGGATGTCAAAATGCTCTCCGAGATATTTTATGGACATTGCAGAACATTCAATGTGCCATCCCGGGAACCCTAATCCCCAAGGCGATTCCCATTCCTGCTGTCTAACTCCTGGTTTTTCTGAGAATTTCCAGAGAGCAAAGTCCGTATTGTTCTTCTTTTCGCGCATCTCAACTCTTGCTCCTGCTTTAAGCTCCTGCATGTTTAGTTTTGCAAGTTTACCATAGTTCTTGAATTTTGAAGTGTCAAAGTATATCCCGTCGCTTGTCTGATAAGTATATCCTCTAAGCTCAAGCTTCTTTATCATCTCTATCTGCTCTTTTATGTGCTCTGTTGCTTTTGGATAAACGTCGGCTGGGAGAATATTTAATTTTTTTATATCTGACAGGAATGCATTCAGATAAAAGTTAGCTATATCTTCTGCCTTCTTTCCTTCTTTCTTTGCAGCTTTCTCCATCTTGTCTTCGCCTTCATCTTTGTCTGAAGTAAGATGCCCCACATCTGTGACATTAACAACGTGCTTAACTTTGAATCCGTTTAAAATAAGTGTTCTTTTCAAAACATCTGCGAAGATGTAAGGCTTCATATTCCCTATGTGAGGAAACCAATAGACAGTCGGACCGCACGAATATATTCCTACTTCCTTAGCATTTATAGGTTTGAATTCCTCTTTCTTCCTCTTTAGAGTATTGTATAACTTTAGCATGAATATAGATAGAATGGGGAGTTTTAAGGGTTTTGCTTAAGTTTATATAGCCCCTAATTTTCATAAGATTAGAATTAACGGATAAAACACATTATGTAGATGTTTGAAATAGCTCTTCCTTCGGGAAAGATGACTATTTCTTAAGTTAATATACGAATACAATGGAAAAGTTCAAAGTATTAGGCTTGAGCGAAGCGCTCTTGAAGTCTCTTAAAGAAGAAGGCTTTGAGGCTCCGCGGGAAATACAGGAGAAGGCAATTCCTTTAGCTCTTGCCGGAAAAGACATTATCGGAGGAAGTGAGACTGGAAGCGGAAAAACACTTGCATTCGGAGCAGGAATAATTGAGAAGACAAAAGAAGGAGACGGAATACAGGCATTAATTTTAACTCCAACAAGAGAACTTGCAGACCAGGTTGCGAATGAGATGGCTAAATTCGGTAAATACAAAGGGCTTTCTGTTGTTGCAATATATGGGGGAGTTTCAATGAATCCTCAGATAGAAGATTTGAGGACAGCTGATATAGTTGTCGGAACTCCTGGAAGAATACTTGACCATCTTGAGCATAGGACTCTTAACTTAAGCCAGGTAAATTCTCTCGTGCTTGATGAGGCAGATAGAATGCTTGACATGGGATTCATAGACGATGTTGAGAAGATAATCAAGGCATGTCCTAAAGAAAGACAGACATTTTTGTTCTCAGCCACTATCTCTCCAGATATTGCCCATATTGCAAAGAGGCATATGAAGAATCCGGTGGATATATCTGCAGGAGAGCATGTTGACCCTACTAAACTCCATCAAATTTATTACGATGTGCCTTCAAGCCAAAAGTTCTCCCTGTTAGTTCATCTTTTGCAGAATGAAAAGGGCGGATTGGTTATGATATTCTGCAATACGAGGCATAATGCTGACTTTGTTGCGCATAATTTGAAGAAGAACCACATAAAAGCGGTTGCTATTCATGGGGGATTGGCTCAGAATAAGAGAAGCAGGATATTAGAAGAGTTCAAGTCAAGCGAGGTCTATGCATTGGTTTGCACAGATGTTGCTGCAAGAGGGCTGGATATTGGAGGAATATCCCATGTTTACAATTATGACGTTCCTAAAACAAGCAAAGAGTATATCCATAGAATTGGAAGAACTGCCAGAGCGGGGAAGGAAGGAATTGCAATAACAGTTGTTTCTCAGAGAGATTATCTGAATTTTAGGAATATGCTTGAAGACCCAGATATAGTAATCAAACAGCAGGAAGTTCCTAAAGATATTCAGAGAGCTTTCATGCAGATTAATATACGAGAAGAGAGAGGAAGCAGAGGTTTTGGCGGAAGAGGGGGCGGAAGAAGTTTCGGAGGAAGAAGCGGAGGACGAAGTTTCGGTGGTAGAAGAGAGGGCGGAGAAAGAGGAGAGAGA
>JBFYLR010000025.1:0-4574 GCA_041305305.1 Nanobdellota archaeon | reverse complement strand
GTATTTATTCTAATGAGCTTTGCAAGCGCAAGCACAGTTATCTCTGCAGCTTACCCTTCAACAGCATTGCATAACTCTGCTGTTACAGTCACATTCAATGTTTCCTATTCTGGAGCACAGGATGTAGCAACATACAACTTCTCACAAAGCTCAACTAATATTGGCTCATGGACAACTTTGCCTGGTTTGACTACAATTACAAATGATTCTTATGTAACTCTTACAGCTATATTAACTATTCCAGCACAATCTGCCGGAACAGTCACTGCACATCTCTATGCAGATAATATGAATAGCACTTCATACGATGATGAAGTAATATCTATCTCAATAAATAACACAGCCGCTCTTAATGTCGCAAGCGCATCTGCTCTTACAAAAACTCAAAATGGCTCAATCACTTTATCAAATACGGGAAATACAGCCCTTACTAATATAGTCCTTTCAGCAACAGGAGATATTAATGTTTCATTCTCTTCAAATAATCTTGTAATCGCAGCAGGAGCATCAACAACTGTTAATGTTATCTCCCTAGAAGATTTGAGCGAATTGGAGCTTGGAAGCTACGATATAACTATCCTTGCAAATGACAGCTCTGCAGGAGCATCTGACACATTAGACTACGAAGCTACAGCAGATTTCTGCGAGAATGGAGATGTAAATCCTTCAAAAATAAAGATAACTGACATACAGGATGTTTCCCCAGATTCAGAAGATGAATGGGAGTGGATGCCTCTTCAGGAAGTAGAAGTAGAAGTAGAAATAGAAAACAATCTTGATGACGATGAAGACTTCATTGTTGAACTTGCACTTTGGGACACAGAAGACAATGAATTTATGGAACTTGACGGAGATGATACTGTTGAACAAGAAGTTTCAATAGATGAAGATGACTCAGAAACAGTAAATTTCGAATTCCAGCTTCCTTCTAATTTGGAAGACTCAAATGGCAGATATGTTCTTTATGTGAAAGCTTATGTTGACGGCGATGAAGATGTATACTGCAATTCATACGCTGCAGAAGATGTTCCTGAATCAGACGACCAGGAGCCAATAAAAATAGACTTGAATACAAATGATGTTATTCTTGACGAAGTTTCTGTCTCACCTGAACTTGTTGTTACAGCAGGAGATACAGTGACTGTAAACGCAAGAGCATACAATATCGGAAAGGAAGATGAAACAAAGGTAAAAGTCGTTCTCACAAACACAAAGCTTGGATTAAAGCTCGAATCAAGCTCATTTGAACTCGATATGGGGGATTCAGAGAGCGTTTACTTCTCTTTTGTTGTTCCATCAACAGCTGAGAATGGCGCATACACTCTTAAGCTTGACACATTCTTTGACTATAAGAAGTCATCCGATGTCTATCAGGAAGAATCAGAAGACAGCTGGGAAGTTAAGATAACTGTCGCCGGCGGAACCCCAGTCACAGATACTCCAACAACTCCTGTTGCAGCAGTCTCAATTGCGGCTGTTCTTGACGGAAGCGCAAATGCTGGCAGCGATATGAAAGTAACTGCAACAATAAAGAACACTGGAAGCGCAAAGACTACTTTTGTTATTGATGCAAAAGGATATGAATCCTGGGCGACGCTTGAATCAATATCTGACAGAATGCCTGTATTAAACGCAGGAGAGAGCAAGGATATAACTCTTACATTTGATGTAGACAAGGACGCAGTTGGAGAGCAGACATTCACTCTTGAAGTAAAGGATGGAACAAAACTTTCCTCAAAGGAAATAGCAGTAACAATCGGGGAAAGTAAATCAATGTTCTCCTGGTTCTCAGGGCTTTTCGCAAATAAGACTCTTCTCTGGATTGTAGGCGCAATAAATCTTGTGCTCATAATACTTATAATTGTTCTTGCAGTAAGAATGCTTAGAAGATAAGCTCCGAAATAACCTTATAAATCTCTTTTTCCTTCGAATATCATGAAATTAAATGAAGTCGTTGGAATATTTCTTAGGTATCTATTTCTTGTTGCAATAGCTCTGCCTGGAGCCTCTCTCTTCTATATTGCGTTTACTCCTCTTACAGTCTATCCTGTATTCTGGATTCTGAGCCTATTCTGCACCGTCTCCCTGGAAGGAAGCACATTCATTCTTGGGTTCTGTTCAGTCAATCTTGTTCCAGCATGCATAGCAGGAGCAGCATATTACCTTCTCCTCGCTTTGAACCTTACAACTCCAATGAAACCTATACTAAGGACAAAGAGCCTTCTATTTCTCTTTGTCTCTTTTCTCGCCCTTAATATATTTAGAATACTTCTTTTCATCTCTCTTTTTGGGATAGGCTTCGAATATTTTGACATTGCCCATAAAGCCGTCTGGTATTTTGGCTCAACAGTTCTTGTTGTGCTGATTTGGTTTGCAAATGTGAAATTATTTGAGATAAAGGCAATTCCCGCATATTCTGATTTAAAGACTCTTTATAATTCTGCGCGAGGAAGGAGAAAATGAATAATATACTCGAGATAATTCTATTAAGTGCCGCACCAATTTCAGAACTTAGAGGAGGCATTCCTTTAGCTTTGATATACGGGTTTAATCCGATAGCTGCTTTTCTTCTCTGCACTCTGGTAAATATAGCAATTATCCCAGTTATATTCATCTTTCTTGAGACCCTGAACAAGCTCTTTCTAAAAATACCTGTCTACAGCAAGTTCTTTCACCATTTTGTTGAGAGAGCAAGGCATAAAATACATAAGAAAGTGGAAAAATATGGTTATGTGGGGCTTATGCTATTTGTAGCAATACCCCTTCCTATAACCGGAGTCTATACCGGAACTCTCGGCTCCTGGGCTCTCGGAATGGACAGAAAGAAATCATTCGCATATATTGCTCTCGGAGCAATAATCGCCGGAATAATAGTAACTCTCGTAGCCTATTATGGGTTTTACTTATTTGATATATTCATAAAAAGCCCTTAATCACTTCTCGAATCAAGAATAGATTGCAATATAAACTTCTCTACGGCAGGCATAATCTCGCAGTTTGCAACATTAACGTTGTAACACAATAATCCTGTTCTTGTTATCTCTGTTTTATCCGCCGCTCTTATGGAGATTACTGTATTGGCAGGATATTTCCCGCAGGTTATGTAGTTCTGGTCGTTCTCTTCTGCCTCTTGTTTGTCGGGAGTTCCTCCCTTTATGACAAGCCCATTTGCCACAAGGAATGAAGAGAGCGTTGCAACAGCTATTGCATTGTCTTCACACTCTGTCAAATTAGTAGCATTTATGCTTATAAGCACTGTCTTTCCCTCAGGGTAGATTATCTCTCCCTCCACCGGTATTTTATTCTCTCTTGGGTCAGTTCTTAGATATATTGCATTCTCTGCAACCCTGCCGTCTTCATTAATTGTTTTGTAAGTGTAAGTATAAACTTCAAGCGAGCCATACTTTTGCTTCATGAACACGAGCCCCTCATACTTTACCTTTCCGATTCCCGCGAATGCGTAATAAAGGGCGACAAACACTAATGCAAGGACAACTAATGCGATTATCAGAGGCAGATATCTCTTTATTCCCTTGTCAATATTCGTTTCTTTATCCTTTTTTATCTTTTTTCCAGCCATTATATTTTTCCGAACAACTTGTATATGAATGCGTCTACTGAGTTCAAACCGCCTTCAATAAAAACACAGTTATCTCTCTGATAAATTATCTCATTTGTTGTATTTAAAGTTTTTATCACTACCATCGTGTCATTGCAGTCTTTTTCAGGAAGATTTTCTGTGCATTCTCCGAAGCAGGCTTCCTGAACTCTGCCTGAAACAAGCATAAGAGGGAGATATGCTTCATTCAATGCAGAATCGCTGTCAGACGCAATATAGACTGTATTTTCAGAGAGACTCAATGACTCAACATCCATCTGGATAGTTACATTTTTTGCATCCTCTGTTGAATATTCCGTTCTTATCGGCTGTTCCCCATAATAGAATACCCATCCGTCCCCTATATTCTCCACTTTCTCTCCTGATGCCTCTGCTCCATCGTTATCGAACGCAAAATATCCGGCAGTGCTGAACATAAGGATAGATATCATTACAATGCTGAGAATAAGGGTGTTTTTCTTCCTCTTTTTCTCAGACTCTTCACTGCTTTCTATTCTTCTCAGATGCATAGCCATAAATTCTCTTGGAAACCTGCCTTTAAAAATTATATGCCTCTAAAGCGCATATTTTGAAATCTGGCTCCCGCCTCTCTGCTTTCCGCTGGATTGGAGCCCACAGCTATCAAGCGAGGAGCTTCAAGACGAGAGAAAGTCAGAGATGGAATAGAGTTCTCACTGGGCTCTAAAAAGAAAAAAAGAAAAGAAAAAGATAAAAATAAATTTAAAAATTTCTGGTTTTAAGCTACTACCAATGAAGCACTTGTTGATGAAGTACCTTTGTACTTCTTGCTTGCTGTTGTATCAACAGCTTGCGTCTTCAAGTAAGTTGCCGCATTGACTGTATCTGATGCATCGTATCCTGCAACTAATGTTGCGACACCTCCGCCGTCACGTGCAAATGTTTGGATAAGGAATGAACCTGCTCCAACACCAGTGCTAGCTTCGAAGTCGGCTGC
>JBFYLR010000024.1:0-3139 GCA_041305305.1 Nanobdellota archaeon | reverse complement strand
AAATATTTAAACTAATTTGGAGTATATAATATAAGCAATTTATGCTTAAAAACTGAAAGGAGGTACAAAAAGAGGAAAATGGTTTTAGATTTTGCGAAAGAAGCACTTAAAAATGCCGAGTCTCACAGCATTAATTTTGATGAACTAAGAGCCGGAAAGGCTAACATCAAGGTTTTTGGATGTGGTGGAGCAGGATGCAACACAATCACTTGGCTTTTCAATAAGGGCATTAACGGCGCTACAATTTACGGGTTAAACACTGACGCTCTGCACTTGAGTATTACCAAAGCCGATGAGAAGATTCTAATCGGTAAGGAGCTTACGAGAGGGCTTGGCTGTGGTGGTTATCCTAATAAGGGTAGAGAAGCCGCAAAGGAATCTGTGTCTGAATTAAAGAGATCAACAAGCGGTGCGGACATGGTTTTCGTTCTTGCAGGAATGGGAGGAGGTACTGGAACTGGTTCTTCACCTGTGGTTGCGCAACTGGCCAAAGAGTCGGGAGCGGTAGTCATTGGTGTTGTCACGATGCCATTCGAATGCGAGAGGGCAAGGATTGAGAAGGCTGAATTTGGATTGCAGGAACTTACAGAAGTAGCAGACACCGTAATCATAATCGACAACAACAGGCTTGTAGATATAGCAGGAAATCTGCCTATGGAGCAAGCATTTGCGGTTGCAAACGAACTCGTATCAACGATGATCAAAGGAATAGTAGAGACAATAACTCTGCCTTCATTGATTAACCTTGACTACGCTGACGTTTCGTCAATCATGAAGAATGGAGATGTTGCGGTTATTGGAGTAGGAGAGTCTGACACGACTGCGAGAGTTGAGGAAGCTGTAAAGCAGGCCTTGACACATCCATTGCTTGACGTTGATTACAAGGGAGCAACAGGAGCACTTATCCACATCACATGCGGACCTGACTTCAAACTAGAGGAATTCGCCGGAGTTGGAGAATTAGTAACAGAGAACATCTCCCCTGATGCACAAGTCATCATAGGAGCAAGAGTTAACAAGGATTTCGCCAATAGGGTGAGAGTCATTACGATAATGACTGGAGTCAAATCGCCTTATGTTGTTGGAAGGGCAAGCCAGAGAGAGGAGAAGGCAGCATCTGCCGGCTCTGAAATGTCTGACTTAGGCATAGAAGTCTTCAGATAAACATACTTACTGAAAGGAAACTTTTTATTTTATTTTTCTTCCTTTCTTTCTTTTTCTATATTCATTACATATATCTTTAAATAATAATTTTTATCAAGCTCGATATGGTAGAAACTCGAGTGAAGTATGATAATGAAGATCAGCTAATTATTGATTATTTGCAGGGCTTTAGCGAGGAACTATTTCCACTGGATGAAAGGGAGTTTCACTCTTCTATTTATGACAAAGTTATGGGCAAGGCATTTCATAGGTATCCTTTTGCGGATAAGCCCGGTTTATTTGGCGATTGGAGAACAATTCATTCAGGCGGTGAGAAATACCGCGTCAGCGAGAGGCTTGGAAGTCTAATTGACGGGCTTGTTGGAAGGGGACTTGTAAAGAGAGTTGGGAAATATGGGATAAAACCTACACAAGGTGAGAATTGTTTAACACTTAGGGAGTGATTTTACTTTTATCTTATTTTAATGAAATTGCACTTACGGGGCATCCGTCTGCGGCTTCTTTGACGCAGGGGGCATCTGATTCTGATTTTTTTGCATTTGCTTTCCCGTCTTTCATTTCAAAGACTTCAGGGCAGCAAGCTGCGCAGGCTCCGCATCCGATGCATTTCTTCTTGTCTACTTTTATTTTCATCTTTTTATGTCCCTCCATGACTTTTTATTTTGTTTAAGAGCTTTTAATTGAGGCCATTTGTCTTCAAATGTCTCTCTTTCTTTCTGGTAGAATATTCCTAATGGGACTCTGCTGGCTTTGTTGTAATCAAATTCATCTGCTTTCTTCATAGCTTCTTCGAAACTGTTTTTGTTGTGCTTTTCTTCTTCAAGAGAATAGGTTTTTTCTTTTAATCCGATATCTGGATGGAAAATAATGCATGGCTGAAGTATTTCTATGAATGCAAATCCTTTATGCTCCAAAGCTCTCTGCAAAACCCACTCAACTTGATTTGCGTCTGCAAAAACTCTTGCTACGAAGCTTGCGCCCGCTGTTAGCATCAATTTTATTGGATTAATGGGCATTAGCTTTACTCCGAGAGGATTTGTTTTGTCTTTAAATCCTAGTTCTGTTGTAGGTGTTGGCTGCCCTACAGTAAGAGCAAATACTTGATTGTCATGAACAATATATTTCACATCCATGTTGTATCTTGCTGCATGGATTAGATGCTCCATTCCTTCTGCATATGCGTCTCCGTCTCCAGAAAATCCAATTATTTTTAGATTTGGATTTCCCACTTTCATTCCAAGGCAGGTTGGTAAAACTCTTCCATGAAGTGTATTTATCCCATTTAGGTTAAGGTAGTCAAATATTTTGGCATGGCATCCAATTCCAGAAACCATTGCAAAATCGTCCTTTTTGGCTTTTTTCATAGATATCTGCTTGGACAAAGCATTCTTCACGCCTGCAAGTATCTGGAAATTGTAGCATCCAGGGCACCATGTTGGTTTGGCTTTTGTTGAGAGGTCGGTCATTTCAATACCTTTTTGCATTTAATTATTGTAAAAGCAGGCATATCTATAAATCTTTTATGGCGTTCAGCCATTCTTTTAGTCTGCTTTGTAAAATGCGCTTCCTTAAACTTTTCTACCATGAAGTTATTTTTATAGAGCATATCAAACAATTTCTCAAAACCTATAAGGTAAGATGGAATGTTGACTTTTGATTGATGGATATGCCAATAGAACTTTCCTGTTTTGAAATAATTCTGAATAATTATTTTATTTTTTCCTTTTTTCATTTGGGTTTCTTCATAAGCTTCCATAACTGGATGATGTGTTGAGAATATGAGTATTCCATTTTTCTTCAGAACTCTATTAAACTCCTTAAAAGCTTTTTCAGGGTTCTTTAGATAATGAATTACCAATGAAGCCACTACAATATCAAAACTATTGCTTGGGTAGGGCAGATTGTCTATACTTCCTTGTTTGAAATTGATATCCAGCCCTTCGCAATGTTCTTTTGCGTACTTTATCATTTCTCC
>JBFYLR010000023.1:0-8177 GCA_041305305.1 Nanobdellota archaeon | reverse complement strand
CTTCTTGGCAGTTTCAGGACAAAGTCTCCAGGAACTGATTTTTTTAGTTCTTTCTTAATTTTTTCTATCTTCGGTTTCTTTATTGTCTTTAATTTGCTTTCCAATTCTTCAAGCTCTTTTTCATCCGCTTTATATCTTTGAGAGCTGAGATTAACCGGCTTATCGTAGACTGGGATGATGTTTATTATTATCTCGCCAAGCTTAAATTCTGTCTGTATTTCTGTTGATTTTGCTTTTAGTTTTGATATTATCTTCTTTGAGACATTTTTTGCGAGTGAGAATGCCTTTAGAGGTATGTCTTTTGAGTCCTTTACTGGAACTTTAAGGAGGATTATCGTGTGCGCTTTTGAAATAGGGTTAATTTCAAGAACTGCGATAGATGAGGCGTTTTCATCTATCTTGGAAGAAGGCAGCTCATTATCCACAATCATTCTGAAAGGAGATTTGCTCTTTTCTTTTGCGTTCTGTTGTTTAAGCATTGTTTCGAGAGCCTGTGGAGAAAGAGTGTCTATCTGTTTCAGAGCCTCTGATTTGTTTGGCTCGGGGAGATTCTGAACCTGAGATTTAAGCTGTTCCTTCAAATTGTTTACTTGTTCGGGAGTTAGCGCCATTATTGTTTAGGATGAAGGAGATTTATAATAGTTTTGATGATAGGGAATTATCATTTATTTGCGGAGGGAGTGGTTTGATGGTTATTTTAGGTTAAGAAGGCTGTTAACTTATATGCCCAAATGCTCTACTCGCACCCGGATTCATTAATATTTATAGAATTGGTTTCATCCAAATGCTCGTCTGTAATCTGTGACCTGTACTGAAGAAACGTGGGGTATCTTGGCGAGGGCGTCTTCAAATATGCTGGTGTCTTTTGCTTCTATCCAAGCCATCTTGAGCATGACTGCTTTCAATCCAAATGCTATTTCCTGCTCTTCAAAAGAAACGCTCTTTGCTCCTTCGCTTTCTACAAATTTTTGAGCTTCCTGCTTTATTTCTTCAAGATTTGTATCTGGAGATTCAGGCATTATCTTTACTATAACTGCAACTGTAGTCATATTTATTTCTGAGGAACACGATATATAAAGTTTCGCATGCAACTTAAAATAAAAAATAAGAATTAGAAAAATAAAAATAAATTTATCTGCTTATCTCCTTTTTGGTTTTGCGCTGTAGTTTCTCATTAACTTACCGACACCAATTAAAAGCACGGATAGTGCAAATACCCATTGCATAACTGGGTTTGTCATGTCAAATTGTACAGGCATGATTAATGATAATACCATGAGTGCACCAAGAAGTGTTACAAGCACAGCGGTCAATTTTGCCATTTTAATTACCTCCTTTTAATAACATTTAGAGGGTTAATGTCTATATAAATGTTTTTTAGAGACAAATTCGAAGATTATATCATATGTCCTGGTTTATCAAAATACTTTTAAATGAACTAATGTTTCAGTAAACATGGAAAACTATGAGAAACTTGTTGAGAGGATTTCAAAGCTTGCGAGCATTACAATTGAAGAGGTTGGAAGGAAAGTTGAGGCAAAAAAGGCTAAATTATCTGGATTGATTTCCAAAGAGGGGGCGGCGCAGATTGTTGCAGCCGAATTAGGGGTTAATCTTGACAGAGAGAGGCTGAAAATTTCTGAAGTTGTTCATGGGATGAAGAGAGCAAATGTTGTTGGAAAGATTATAGACATATTTCCAATAAGGGAATATAATAAAAACGGGAGAAGCGGCAAAGTTGCAAATTTAAGGATTGCAGATGACAGTGGAAACGCCAGAGTGGTTTTGTGGGACTCGAATCATATCGGGCTTATTGAGCAGAACAAGCTGAATAAGGGAGATGTTGTTGAGATAGGCAATGCAGGAGTTAGAAACAATGAATTGCATCTCTCTTCTTTTTCAGATATCAAGCTGAGCAGTGAGAAGATGGATGTTGTTGTTGAGGAAAAGATGTTCGGCTCCGGAAAATTAAATGAGGTTGTTGCCGGGCAGAATATGAAAACGAGAGCTATTATTGTGCAGGTATTCGAGCCGAGATATTTTGAAGTCTGCCCTGAGTGCAAGAAGAGAGCATTGGAAGGGGAGTGCAAGATTCATGGAAAGGTTGAGCCTGTGAAGAGGGCTTTGCTGAATATTGTTTTGGATGACGGCGCAGGTACGATAAGGTCGGTGCTTTTTGCGGAAAATATAAACAAACTTGGATTTACTGATGAAGAGATATTTTCTCTTGAGAAGTTTGCTGAGAAGAAGGGCTATCTTCTTGGTGAAGAGAGAATATTTTCGGGAAGTGTGAAGAATAATGCTCTCTACAATACCACCGAATTCAGCATAGAGGGCATTGAAGCGGTAAATATTGACAATTTGGTTAAGGAGCTCGAAGCGAAACCACAATAATCTCCAAGAGATAGGTTTAAATTTTTAGTTAGTTCTTTCTTTTTATGATAAAGAGGACGCATCTTGCAATCGGGCTTGGTTTGGCTTTGCTGTTCCTGCCCCATGTGAATAATAAACTTATTTTTCTGCCAGTCGTTCTTATTTGCGCGCTTCTTCCGGATATTGACTCACCAGATTCTTATTTTGGGCATAATCGGCTGTGGAGGCCTTTGCAGTTTGTTGTAAAACACAGAGGCATTTTTCACAGCCTGACTTTGTGCATATTGATTTCTTTGGGTTTTGCATTCATGCTTCCTGTTTTGGCTCTGCCTTTCTTTTTAGGATATTCTTCGCATCTTTTTGCTGATGCATTCACAAAGGAAGGCATAACTCCTTTCTGGCCCTGGAAGAGAACATCAAACGGATTGCTTATGACTGGGGGAAGGACAGAATATGGGCTGTTTTTGGGGTTTATAATAGCAGATATATTTTTATTCATACGTTTGTTTGTTTAGTTAGGTACTAGAATGACAATTAGTCTTGAACAGAGGATAAAGCATTTTTCTAAAGGAGTTGTAGATTCGGGCGTGTTTTTGAATATGGTGAAAGAAGCCAAAGAGAGCAGAAGGTTTTCTGATTTGAGCGCATTGGTTGTGGATGCTACAGGGAAGGGAGAGTGGGATGTTTTCAGATTTCTGCAGAAGCATGTGCTGCATTTGGGTGCTGTCTCAGTTGCTACATTGCTTAAAGAATATGGTTTTAGAGAGGTAAAAGCAATTTATGAGGTTTTGACTCCTGACTATCCTTACAAAAAGGAGAATCCTGATTTGGCTGGCGTTTCTGCTATTATGTCAAATGTTCCATTTGCAAACAAGAGGATTGAGGAGTTTAGAAAAATATGGCCTGATGCATTAATAGTTGCAGGGGGTTCAGGATATGCTTTTAACCCTGACATTGCAATAAGGCATGGGGCAGATGCATGCATTGTTGGGAAGGCGGAATATCCTCTTTTAGAGCTTCTTAATAGAACGGCATCAGCAAGAATGCCCGGAGAGAGTTTAAGGGAAGCATTCTTGAATTCAAATGCAGGAGAGGTAAGGGGTGTTTTTAATGCAGATAATTTTGAATGGATAAAAGGATTGGGAAAAGTTTCTTCTCAAATGGTTGGTTTTGCTCAGATGGTGGGAGATTTGGATGCTGTGCCTCCGATAGATTATAGTTTAATTCAAGGAGAACAATCGAAGCGAAGCAGAACTATAAGGGAGTCAGAGGGATGTCCAGGGAGCTGTGATTTTTGCTCTGCTGTAAAGTTAAATGCAAACAAATACCGAACGTGCGGGGCGGATTCTATTGTAAAATCGATGAGGGACGCCAAGAGAGAGGGAATCAGACAGGTGTTTTTGAATGGAGACGACCCTCTTGCCAGGCCCTATCATAAAATTGAGGAGTTGTGCGATATGATAAGTGGGGAAAATCTGGGCGTGACTTGGGTGACACAGGCAAGAATATGCGATATTTACAATAATCTTGAAAAAGGTATCTTAGAAAAGCTTGAGAGGGCGGGATGCAGTATGCTTGCCATTGGAGTAGAATCGATAAACGATAGTGATTTGAAGAGCATGAGCGCATCTGGAAAGAACAGCTATGAAATGTCCGAGGCGGTGTTTGGCGCTTTGGAAAAGAGTCCAATTGAAATTCATGCAATGCTTATTTTGAAGCCATTAGTAAAACCTGGGTATGGGGGGATTTTGCCTTTCAGTGCAGAGGATAGTGAGAGAGGAATAGCTGCTCAGAGGGAGGAGGTTAGATATATGGTTGATTTTCTGAAAAGGCATGAGGCAAGAACAATGCAGCTTCTTTCTGCTGTTCCTATGCCCGGGACGGAATATCCTAGGAAATATCAGGATGCGGGGATTATGCTTAAAAGAGTAGGAGACAAACAAATTGGATTAGAAGATTATACGGGACAGAGAGTCATTGCTTCATCTAATCCTCTTGAGTCTTATAGGATGCTTCTTGGCGCATATAGGGATTTTTATGGGGTTTTCGAAATAGTCCGGGCTGTTTTTGCGGAGCCTCCAAAGAAGAGATGGAAAAGGGCATCCTATAAAAGCGTTGGAGCGACTATTACTTATGTTTGTTCACATACTAGGAGCGCAAAGAAATATCTAAAGGCGCTTGAGAGAGGCGATTTCGAATTTTATGGGCGGGGAGAAAAATTAATTTTTGATTAAACTGCATTTAATGCTTGTTTTTTGAAGTGTATTTCAGAGTGCTGAAAATTTCTTGATATGAAATTCTCAGAACAGAAAACAATGAAACCATGCTTTCCATTATATTGTTTTCTGTATTATAATGTTTATAAAGTGGAAAAGGGTGAGTTTGTTATGGCAAAAGGCGACGAGGAAAAGGAAGAAAAGAAAAAAGAGGATTCTGAAGCAAAATTAACTGATATTCCAGGGATTGGACCGGGAATTGCGGCGAAGCTTGAGGCTGCAGGCGTTTATGATTTAATGGGTTTGGCTGTAATGTCTCCTGTTGCGCTGTCTGAGATGGCAGGAGTTGGAGAGGCTGTTGCGAGAAAGGCAATACAGGCAGCAAGAGGAATGCTTAATCTTGGATTTTCTGATGGATTGGAATTTGCTAAAAAAAGAGAGAGCGTTGTTTTCTTAACAACAGGATCTAAGAATCTTAATGCACTTCTGGGAGGAAGAGGAGTCGAAACAGGAGCATTAACGGAAGCTTACGGCGCTTTTGGAAGCGGGAAAACGCAGCTCGGATTGACATTGGCTGTAAATGTCCAGCTTCCAAAGGAGCAGGGCGGGGCAAATGGAAAGGCAGTTTATATTGATACGGAAGGTACATTCAGACCAGATAGAATAAAGCAGATTGCTGAGGGGATTGGAGCCAATCCTGAGAAGGTTTTGAAGAATATTCTTGTTGCAAGAGCTTTTAATTCAGACCATCAGATTCTTCTTTTGGATAAGATAAGTGAGATGATAAGGGATGGTGAACCGATAAAACTCATTGTTATTGATTCGTTGACTGCTCATTTCAGGGCGGAATTTGCAGGCAGAGGAATGCTCGCTGACAGGCAGCAGAAATTGAATAAATATCTGCATAATTTGATTAAGATATCTGAACAACATAATCTTGCAGTTTATGTGACTAATCAGGTTATGGCAAATCCTGCAATGATGTTTGGAGACCCTAAAACTGCTATTGGAGGCAATATTGTAGGGCATGCATCCACTTACAGGTTATATTTGAGAAGGGGAAAGCAGGGGAGCAGAGTTGCAAAAATGATTGATTCACCGAATCTTCCGGAGAACGAGGCGATGTTTTATCTGACAACAAAGGGCATTAGGGACGAAGCGGAGGAGTAATATGGGAATGACGAGAGTTGAAGAAATAAGGTATTCTAAAGGGATTGAAGAATATTCTCCCGATGTCAGGAATAGGATGAAGGAACTTGGAATAATTCCTGCTTCTCCGACTCTTTTAAGAGGAGGCAGTCCTGTTGATTATTGTGTTGTTGACGGAGGAAAACTTGAGAGTATTACTTCTGATGGAGCGCATAGAAGGTGCACAGTATGCACAAGAGCCTATTATTTTGTGTCTAAACCAAAATGAGCCCAAATTTTGATGACTATCGGGTGTCTAAGAAGGAATCTGCACCTAAAGTAAAAAAAGGAACTTATCGTAATTATACTAGGGAAGATTTGAAAAAAGCGGGATTTGCTCCAATTGACGAGAAGGGAAGGCTGTTGAGGTGCATTGGAGAGCAGAATTTTTGTTTTTATGACAAGCACCTTTTGAGTGTTGAGATAGACGGGCAGGTTGCTGTTCTTAAGAAATGCAATCAGTGCGGGACAATATATTATTCAAGCGCTTCCGGGAAGGAGGAAAAGCCCGTTGTTTTGACAGAAGCAATAGGCTCTGAAATTGAAGCCCCGAAGCCTTCGGGGCTGGAGATAAAAGCAGAAGAACCAAGAATCTGATTATAAAACGCTCCTACAGTTCTATCTTAATAGAAATATTTAAATTGTTTGTATAGTTTAATTACTGATGAGAATTCTCTTGTCAGATAAGTCTCGAGGAGAGGTGTTTGAATTTTTGAAGCGCAGGTATGACACAAAAAGCTACAAGGAACTTTCTATTAAATTGAATATCCCATTTAAGACATTGCAAAAATGGAGACTTGGTGTTTATCATATTCCTAGCAAGATAATTCCAGATGATTTCAAAAATCTGGAGATATTGGATGAAAAAGAAGACAATTGGGCGCAAGTTAAGGGCGGACTTGGCGGAATGGAAAAGAAGATAGCGCATCTAAAGAAGATGCGCCAAAGTGGAAAATACTTAGAAGTACAAAATCTCTCTGGAAGGAATGCAATTAAAAGATTGCGTGAGAGATATGGCAAGGATCTAATTAAGATGATTCTTGCGGGTAAGATTAGAAAAAGAGTAAAATTGAGCAAAGATTTGGAATTTGAGAGTGAATCTTTCTTTACAAATGAACAGGTTAACCTTGATAGTTCTGGAGTGGTTTTTACCAAATATGATAAACTTAAGGAGATATTATTTCCAAAGGAGATGTCTGTTGAATTAGCTGAGGAAATAGGCGTTCATTTAGGAGATGGTTGTCTATCCTATAATAGAAATTACTTTTCAGTCAAAACTAATAAGAAAGAAGAAGATTATATGGTTGACTTTTTGTTTCCTCTTTATAAAAAATTGTATAATCTCAATCTTAAGCTTATGAGACTGCCGAGTGTCGTAGGTTTTGAGGTTTATTCTTCTGCTTTATTTCAATTCAAGAATGAGGTCCTTCAAATTCCATACGGGAATAAGGTTGAAAAGATAAGGGTTCCCAAAGTAATTCTCGAGACTAAGAATAAGGAGATTTATAGGTCTTTTATTAGAGGGGTATTTGATACGGATGGGTGCGTTCATCTTGTAAAATCAAAAAATAATTATCCGGTTATTTCTTTTACCATAAGATCTAAGAAATTTATCGAGCAGGTAAAAGATATGCTGATAAAACTAGGTTTTATTCCTTATGCAAGTAGATGGGCCATTAGTTTGAATGGGCAGGTAATGCTTGAAAAATGGATTAAAGAGATAGGTTCAAATACTCCCAAAAACCTTAGAAAATTAGAACGGGCGCGTAGTATAGTTGGATAGTACGAGACCTTGCGGAGGTTTTAACCCGGGTTCGAGTCCCGGCGTGCCCGTAAGACTGATTCAAATCCTCGTAGGGGCGCTCTAAACAAAAGAAATGATAAATCCATTCAATTATCTTTTATTTAAAATCAGATTTAAATATTATTCTGAGAAAATGATTAGAAAATACCAGATGAAGCGGGCTAAAAAGATGGCTGCTTTCGCTTTTAAAAATTCATCTTTTTTCAGGGATTATTATAAAACTTGCAATATTAATGACTTCTTCAGCCTTCCAATTACAAACAAGAAAATCATGATGGGACATTTGACTGAGTACAATACCGTGGGCTTGGACAAGCAAAAGATTACGGATTTTGCCCTAGAAATAGAGAAAAGCAGGGATTTTTCTAAGAGATATAATGGGATAAACATTGGAATGTCCTCTGGGACTTCCGGAAACAAAGGAATTATAATAACAACAAAAGCTGAGGAAGATTTCTTAAAAACCATGTATCTTGCGAGGCTTACAACCCCAAAGAAGGAGAAGCTGAATGTCGCATTTATTCTCAGGGTATTTTCTCCTGCTTTCAACTTTGATAAATACGGGCATAAGATAACTTATGTCAGCCAATTGCAAT
>JBFYLR010000022.1:0-2768 GCA_041305305.1 Nanobdellota archaeon | reverse complement strand
ATTGGAAGACAGCCCAGGATATATCTTGAAAATCTTATCCATCCATAGCAGTTTGTTCGGGAAACCAGTATCAAAGATAGATCCCTTTACAGTCATTATCTTAAATCCATTCATCTTAAGCATATCTATCAACGCGTCAAGTGTGAATATTCTCACATGCCCTACTGGTTGCTCATCTTTCTTTAATTTCTTTAGAATTCCTGCTCCAACAAGTTTCGATTTTGTTGATGGCTCCAAGAATAAAGGTTGAATTCCTATAAGCATCAATATTCTATTAAACCAGGCACACAAATTTGGTGTTGTCAATATCAGGAATCCCCCGGGTTTTGTTATCTTATTTATCTCTTCAAGAAATTTGTCTGGGTTATACAAATGCTCAATAACTTCTCCAGAATAGACTATATCAAAATACTCTTTCTTTAATTTCAACCCTTCTTCCATATTGCCTTGCAAGACATCAAGCCCTCGCCTTCTTGCCTCTTCAACTTCTGCTCTAGAATAATCAACCCCTTTAACACTAAGATTTAAACCAGAGAAATTATTTAGTACTAACTTCATAAATTTACCATTACCGCAGCCCAAATCAATGAATTTGCAGTCTTTCTTAACAACACCGGATAATGTCTTTATTGCAATCTTCTCCCTGTCATAAATTTGTTGTCTCTCTCCTCTGCTTTTATTCCAATATTTATAAAAATCTATTTGTTTCTGCATGCCTTATAGGTAAAACTGGTCTTTTTTATTTGTTTGTATAATTGGTTTATTTCGTACTCTCAACCCTTTGCCATATCTCTTTATGGGACTTCTTCTTCAGATTTATGTCCCTGTATATTGCATACCAGAGATAAAGCCTTGCAAAGTAGAGTTCAATCAGCCAGAAAAGCTCTCTTAATCCAGAAACAAACTTAAAGAACTTGAATGCCCCGAGAGATTCCGAGCCAAACGAGCGCATATTCTCTCCGACCATCTTCCTTATCTGGTTGTATCCTCCCGCACTTCTCTTTTTCTGCTTTATCCAGTCATCAAAGGTATCAGGGTATTTTACATAAACTTTTGAATTTTCTGAGTATCCTATTGAGAGTCCTTTCTGATAGACATTATTTGATATGTATCCATCCTCAGAGAGCAGTTCTTCAGGAAGCCTGGGGAAGAGCTTCTTCCTTATCGCAAACAAATATCCCGAGCAGAAAAATCTTCTCTTGTTCTTTATTGCGCCTTTTCGTATCTCATTTGCAACTCTTGTAAGCATATGCGCCCAAAATCCATATTTATTGTCTTTTGGATTTATTGAGACTGGATTGCCCGACACTGCGCCGATAGTCTTGTCCGATAAAATATCTCTCAGATATTTCAGAGAATTGTCTCCAACATAAACATCCCCGTCTGTTAAAATTAATATATCTCCCTTCGCCTTAGAGACAGCAAGATTAAGCGCAGCAGGTTTGCCTTTGCCATTGTCTTTTATTAATCTTATATTTTTATACTTCTTAGATAATTTCTTCGCCTCGTTCAATGTCTCTTTATCAGGCGCAGTCACCAATATCTCTCCTGCTATCTTCTGCCTTGCTATCTGCTCGATTGCTTTTCCAATAGTTCTTGGCTCTTTGTAAGCAGTTATTATCGCGCTTATCATTTTACATCTTCCTTAAACAGTTTAATGTATTTTGGTATTAAAACCTGCCAGGAGAATATTT
The DNA here is from genome assembly GCA_041305305.1 of Nanobdellota archaeon. GTDB lineage: Archaea > Nanobdellota > Nanobdellia > Pacearchaeales > GW2011-AR1 > JAOAJC01. Next base: position 1,074 of record JBFYLR010000022.1, on the reverse strand, counting down.
CTGAGGTTCTTTTAGCCTCGTCTTTAATATTCTTACTGACGTTTATGTTCTTTTTTATCAATTCTGCAAGTTTCTTGTAATCATCTATCTTAAACAGGAACCCGTTCTTTTTGTCAGATATTACTTCTTTTCCGCCGTCTGTATCTGAAGAGATTACAATCTTTCCACGTGCGAGAGATTCTATGAGTACAATAGGCATTGCTTCTCTTTTGCTTGGAAGAACAACTATCTTATGCTCATCAATGAGCTTTATCTTCTTTCTCAAATCATAGACTGGGGGAAGTATCCTGACATTTTCCAGATTATGCATCTCAATCATCTCTTCAATTAGTACCAGATAATTCTTTTCAGAGCTTCCAACAATGCTGAAATTAATCTCGGGCAGAATCTCTGCAGCACGGATTAATGTCTCAATATTCTTCACTGGAGCAATCCTCCCAAGAAATAGCACTTCTTTTCCTTTGACTTCTTTGGATGTTTTTTGCCTGAAAAACTCATCGGGGAGCCCATTTGGGATATATTCTATTTTGTCCTCGTTTACTCCGAGTTCTCTAAGATAATCCCTCTCCCATTTTGTTATTGAAATAACTCTCGTAAAAAGATTTAACTTATCCTGATTGAAATAATTGAATATCTGCGTTGCAATATTCAGGGGAAATCCTCTTTTTACATTAAAAGGGGCATGAGTGACTAAATAACAGGGAATGCCTTTCTTTCTGCAAATTGAGAGCGCCTTGAAAGAATGAGGGTGCAAAAGATGAGTTATTACAACATCTGGATTAAAATCCATAAGTTCCCTCTCAAAATCAAAGCTTGTCACATTCTTTGATACTATTGAATGTTTTCCCTTTGACCTTCTTATCGATATTGCCCCTATGTCTTCTTCGCATTTAGCAAGATTATTATTCCCGTTCTCGAGGTTTGAGGAGAAAATCCTCACCTGATGCCCATATTTTACAAATTCTCTGCTCTCAGAATATACTCGCGCCCAAACTCCACATATTCCTGCACTAAAAGGGCATATCTCAGCTATTTTCATTTTTTGCCAGCTGCCCAGATAGCGCTTGCCATCAA
>JBFYLR010000021.1:0-7674 GCA_041305305.1 Nanobdellota archaeon | reverse complement strand
GTCATTTTATATTAGTGTTGGACGCAGTGAGCGTATTACTCCTATGAACATTATCTGAATGAATATAACAACTCCGAAAAGAGTAAGGAAAAGAATTATTGAAACCGACTCTGGGAGACCTACGAGCGAAGCGATTATGGTAAGGAAGGTTATTGCAAGCGCAGGCATTATTATTGAAGACAACATATAGAACATAATCATCGGGTTAAGCTTGTTTCCATAGCTTTGAATCTGGATTAGCTGCTCTTCATTAAGTGATTTTATGCTTTCTTTGATTATTATTGAGATATCGCTTCCTGCCCTCATTCCATTGCTTATCTGCCAGATTGTCCTTCTGAAGAAAATTGAAGAATTCTTCTCCCCAAGGTCTTCAAGAACTTCTATCTGAGGTATCCCGGAGTTTATTTTTTTCACAGCCCTCTTGAATTCATTGCTAAGCTCTCCGTATTCAGATGACGAGATATTTACAAGAATTGTAAAGAGCGGAACTCCTGAGTTTAGCTGGACGAGTATGTCCTCAAGGGCAGGAATAAGGTTCTTTTCTATATCTTTCTCTTTTCTTGATGAGTAAAGCTTTGGATAGAGAATCTGGCTTGCAAATGCGAAGAGGGCGATTGGAGCAGATATGGCTATCGAGAGGAAGTAAAAATAGCTTACTCTGAATGAGAGGAGTATTGTCGCAATAATTATTGTCGCAAATACAAATAATATTAGGGCGCTTCTTGCAGATATAGCAAGATATTCTTCTCTTGTCAGTCCTGCGTCTGCATTCTTAAGATATTCTCCAAGTTTTGAAGACTTTTTGTGCTTGAAATATCTTACAAATGGCTTTGAAAGATGCTTTAGCCTTTCAATGCCTGAGAAAGTAAAGGGTATCTTGAACTTCATTTTTATTTGGAAAACTGCGAAGTGTCATTCTTGCGCATGAGTTCGATTAAATGGCTGCGGTTTTTGTAATAGACGTTCATTATTTTGCTTATTTGAGCAATATTCCTTATGTTGTTTTTTATGAGCCAGCAAAGAATTTCTTTCTTTTCTTTTAAATCACTCTCAAGTTCTGAGCCCCTCATTCCGGTGTTTCGCGCTATATCTTCAAAGAATCTGGAGCTTTCTGCGTGCTTTACTATTTTGTCTGAATCTGGAATCCATCTGTAGAGGATATTGGGCTTTGCAGTGTCCTTTTCCATTTCTATTTCTGCTACCTGAAGGATACGTCTTATTCCTTTCCTTCTGTCCCGGAACATAACCACATTAAGATTTATTGCTTTCAATAAGTTTGCAGGGACATTCAGAGGCGGATTAACTAGACGGGAGATTGTTTCGCTTGCTGTATCTGCGTGCACTGTAGCATAGACTGAGTGTCCAGTGTGCATCGCCTCAAAAAGAACGTGCGCTTCAGCTTCTCTTCTCATTTCACCAAGAATAATTCTGTCGGGGCGCATTCTTAATGAATTCACCAAAAGATCAAGCATTGAGACCTCTCCTTTATTTTCTGAGTTGGGGGTTCTTGTCACAAGAGGTGTCCAGTACAACGATTCGGGAAGCATTAACTCTCTCGTATCTTCAATGCTGACAATTCTCTGGTTCGGGGGAACAAAAGCCATGCAGGCATTAAGGAATGATGTTTTTCCAGAGCCGGTGCCTCCCGAGAAAAGCACGTTCATTTCATATTCCACTGCAAGCCATATAAGGGAGGCAGTGTCAAGGTCGCATGTTTTATTGTTTATTAAATCAACAATTGTAAATGGGTCTCTTGCGAATTTTCTGATTGTTATTGTGCTTCCTTTTGTGCCTATTGGATAGAGCACTGCGTTGATTCTGTCCCCTGTTATAAGGTGAGCATCAAGAAGGGGATTTAATACCGTAATTTGCTTGCCTACACGGCGTGCAATTATATTCGCATAATTTATTATTTCTTCTTCTTTCTCTACTTTTATATTTGTCTCAAGCCAGCCGTATTTCTTGCTGTATACCTTTATCAGTTCTGTTGAAGAAGGGATAACTATTTCTTCAAGATTGGGGTCATTTACAAGGAATTCTATCTTGCCCAAACCGAGCATATCCTGCATAAGCTTTCCTATAAGGAACTGCTCGACATGCTTCTCAATTGAAGGCAGTTTCTGGTGAAGAAGTTTTATTGAATCCTGCATGAATCTTTCTTTTATCGTCTGGAAGGATTCAGGATCTGTAAGTTCTTTCATGCTTATTGTTGTTATAGAAACAAGCTCATTTCTTATTTCATTCAAGAGAGCAGAGGTTGCAGGGCTTACTTCCGGGATATGCAGGTTGTATGTTGTGCCAAGAATGTCTCTTACTATCTTTGTCTCAACTTTTGCTCCGTCTGTTTCAAGATGATATGTTTCAAGCACTTCTTTTGAGTTATTCTTTTCACTCTGAGGATGAGGAACGTTTGGTTTCTTTTGAGGATGCGCCGTTGGACGAGAGATATGCTGAGGAGCCTGATGTTTTGCATGCTGGGAGACCTGGCGATGGATGCCTGCTCTGCGCTGCAGGTGCTCAAGCCTCTTCTTTAGTTCATGCATCTTTTTTATGTGTTTTTTCTTCATTTTATTTCAGCCTTATAGTTGGCTCTCCAATGCTTGCATATTGAATTTCTGCCATGTCGTTCTCTTCCAATATCTTGCACCATTCCATTGCGACATCTTTCGAGACTGAGAATGCAGACGCAATATCTCCTACTCCGAGCTCTTTTTGGTGCTTTAATATCTCATAGAGCAAATCTATATCTGTTTTTGATGGAGCGCTAATATTTCTTTTTTCAGCCATTATTTTTCTTATTTCCTTCTTTGAGTTTCTTTTTCGGATGATTCTAATAGCGATAATTACCGTGGCGATTACTATTAATTCCCCTATGATTAATATAAGAGATACTCTCTGTGATTTTGAATCGCTCTGCTCAAGATTATCTGCATCTGCTAACAAGAAGCCAGATATTCCTGTTGTTCTGTAATTGTGAATGTAGAATGCAGTGTGCGCAAATGCAAGAATTCCCAGAAAGACAATTACCATTCCGAGTACTGATAGTTTTCCACCTCTGTTTTTCATTTGATTTCTGACAATATTTAAATAGACTATTTGATAAATATAGGTGTAAAAGCTATTTTATAAAACTTACCGAGATAATGAAAGAGAGAGGAAAAAGAGGGCAGATAAGCACAGAATACCTGATTGTTGTAGGATTTATCGTGTTTTTTGTGATTATGATACTTGGGCTTGCGTTGTTCTATTCTAATCAGATAAATAGCAGCATGAAATCAAGGCAGATTGAGCAATTTGCAAGGAAAGTTATCTCTTCTTCAGAGAGTGTGCATTATGCAGGGGAGCCTTCAAAGAGCACAATCAGCGCCTATCTGCCGCAGGGCGTCTCGGGCATACAGATTCTTGAGAGGGAGATATTCGTGACTTTTATGACTGATACAGGCGAGAACAAGGTTTCTTATTTGAGCAAGGTTCCTCTTGAAGGGAATTTATCAGCTGTAAGCGGAGTGAAGAAGATAACTATTGTTGCATTGTCTGATAGAGTGAGCATAAGCGGGTAAAATGGAAGCAATGAGCAAAAAGTCCCAGTCTGCTATTGAGTTTATGATTATTGTAATTGCTCTAATGTTTTTGATGATTTTGCTTTTTGCCGCTATTGAAGAAAACAGGGCATCAAGAGTAAACTCTCAGAGGGATTTGTTCATGAATGATTTGGCTATTTCGATAAGGGACGAGATAAATCTGGCGCATTCTGCAAGCGAAGGATACTCTCGCATCTTTAAGGTTCCAGGGGAGGCTTTTGGGGTTGAGTTCAATGCATCAATAAGAGAAGGAGACATTTATCTTGCGAGTTATGATGGCAGACACGCTTTGGCGCATGCTGTTGCAAATGTAACCGGAGATGTTAAAATAGGGGATAATTATATTGAGAAGATTAACGGAAGTGTTTATTTAAACAGAATCTAATTACTCTTTCTCTTCTGATTGTATTTTCTTTTCTTTTATGACTTTGGGTTTCTTTTCCTTTGCTGTTTTGGATTTCTTCTCTTTCTTTGGCGCAACTTCTTCTTTACTATCTGTTAATGCGGGGGAGAGGGGAGCAACGGGTTTTAGCTGTTCAGATGGTTTTGTTGTTTCTGCCGAGGCAGGGATGCCTTGGGCTTCTTGTTTGGCTGCTGCTTCTCTTGCTGCCTTTTTTCTTTCCCATTCTTCTCTCAGGGCTTTGTTGGCCTCGCAGTTTATGTTGAAGCAGAATTCCCAGGGGCGTTTTCCTTTGCGGAGAGCCATCATCATTGGGAAATTGCATGAGGGGCAGATTTTGTCTGATTTTTTAACAAGGGCGTTTGGGGGAAGAGAGTAAGTGGTTTTGCATTCCGGATAGGCTGAGCAGGCAACAAAATATCTGAATGAGCCCCTGTTGAAAAGTATTCTAAGGTTGCCTTTCTTGCAGACAGGGCATTGTATAATTGTGTTTGCCTCGTTCTGCTCTTTTCTGAATGTTTCCAGGCCTACTCCAAGCTCTTTACCTATCTCTATCTCTTTCGCTTTGAATTCTTTTGATATGTCTGTTATTATTTTTTTGGCTTTTTCAACAATTTCATTCTCTTCCTTCTGCAAATCTCCTCCTTTTGATTCAACTATTTTCTCCATTTCTTCTTCCAATTGCCTTGTAAGGTTTTCATCTATAATTATCGGGGAGTATTTCTCAAGAGCTTCTATAAGCTTTAATCCGAGAGGTGTTGCCTGTATGCTCTTTCCATCGAGATATCCTCTTTCAAACAAGGTGTCTACGATTGTCGAACGCGTTGCTTTTGTTCCAAGATTCTTCTTTTCCAAAGTGGAAACCAATGAGGCGGGCGAATATCTCTTTGGTGGCTGTGTCTCTTTTTCTTCAAATTCAATTTTGTCTATTTTGACTTTGCCGTTCAAATCTGGAAGCTCTGACTCTTCCATTTTTGCGGGATAGACTTTTGTCCAGCCTTTTTCCTTAACTTTCAGGGCCGATGCAGTGAATTTCAGGTCTTTTTCCTTTCCTGCAAGGAGAACGATTCTTTTGTTTTCAGTTATTGCATCCGGCGAGAATGCTGAGATGAATCTTTTTGCAATGAGGTTGTATATCTTCTCTGCTCTTTCTTCCACATCTGCCAGTTCCCCTGTTGGATATATTGAAGGATGAGCTGGGTCTGACTTCTTTCCTTCTATTGGCTTGTCCCTTGTTGCTTCTTTTACTTCCTTAGGGAATTGCTTTGCAAGAAGCTTAAGAATTTTCTTCGGCTCTATGGCATCAGGTATTTTCTGGGAGGATGTTCTTGGGTATGATATTAATCCTTCAATATAAAGCTGCTGTGCTATTTTTAGAGTTTCTGAAGGAGATATTTTATGGAATCTGTAGGCTTCTGTCTGCAACGTGGTAAGATCAAAAGGCACTGGAGGGGATATCTTTTCCTCTTTTTTTGTTGTTTCGGCGTCCGCATTCTTTATGCCTTTGAATTTATCAAGTTCTTTCTTATCAAATATGTCTTTTGGGTGCTGAAACTTTATTTCATTCGAGTGGGCGAATACCTGCCAGTAAGGTTCGGGCTTAAATGAGGCAATTTCTCTTTCTCTGTCAACTATTATCTTTAGGGCAGGACCCTGAACTCTTCCTATTGATAAAATTCTGAATAATCCTGATGTTTTTATTGCAGACATTAAGGCTCTTGAGAGATTTATGCCGTATAGCCAGTCAACAATGTGCCTTGTTTCTCCCGCAAATGCATTGTTCCAGGCAAGTTCTTTGAGAGGGTTTTCAAATGATTTTTGCAGTTCTTCTGAAGTCAATGTTGAAAACTTCATTCTCTTCGCGGTTTTTTGCTTGCAGATGAATCTTAGAACATTCCATCCTATGACTTCTCCTTCAATGTCAAAGTCTGTTGCGATTATAATTTCTTTTGCTCTTCTGCTGAGTTTTTTGAGAACTTCAAAATATTTTTTTGTGAATGCGGCTGATTTCTTTTCATATGAGGGTTCCCATTCGGTGTTGAATATCGGCCAGCCTTTTTGCCCCGGGGAATAAGTCAAATTGTATAAATGCCCTACTGCTGAGGCAACAACTATCTTCTCTCCATTATGCTCCACTTCATAATAAGCTACTTTATCTTCAGCATATTTTCTTGGTTTCCCGAGGGCTGAGGCAATTTTTAATGCTGCCTGCGGTTTTTCTGTGACTATAAGGATTGAATCTTTCTTTGCAGGGGAAATTTTAATATTCTCTTCTTCTTCCTCTGCGGTTTCAGGTGAATTTGCTCTGCTCTTTGGGGTTCTTGCTTTTGCGCTTCGGCTTTTTCTTGCAATAAATGACGCAGGAACCGGCTTTCCGGGGGTTTCAACTGTTGTAAGCTCTTCTATAGAAGGTTTTCTCTTAACCTCTTTTTCAGTTGTTATCTTTACATCCCCAAGAGGGATAAACGATTCTACTGGCATGTCTCTCCTTGTTGTTTAGGGTTTAAATAGATAGAGGATAAAACTCTACTTCTATCTTATCGTAAGTGGGATATTCCTTTACTCTTGAAATCTTGTATTTTCTGGTTTTGAGAAGCTTTTCTGCAACACTCTGAGAGAGAATGAGCCTGTTCTTTGACTTATCAATATAAAATACTTTTTTGTGCTTTTCAAGCTCTTCTGTTTTTTCCATTAGTTCTGCTTCATCTTTGCAGTATATTGCAAAATAATATGCCATGCCTTCTTTGTCCCGTTCTGCGAATGGAAGGGCTTTTCTTATCTTGAGGCGGTTTCCATATTGGTGCTTTATCTTTGTTTCAGCTGTGCAGAGATGCATCTTCAATCCGAGTTTTTCGCAGGCTCTGAGAATCTCTTTGCCTGATTCAATTGAGCTGAAAACAGTGTATGTATCTTCATTAAAATCATATTCTTTGGTGAATCTCTCGAAGTTTGTGTCTGAGATTTCAAGCTCGTTCAGATTTACAAAACCTATCATACTGCTCGCTCTTGTAATAAAATCAATTATTTGCTTTTTCTTCTCAGGGAACGAGGGCATTTCCAGTCCGAGATTGTCTCTTTTGTAGAATTTTGAGGCTATTTTTATCTTTTCCATATCCTCATTCATTGAATTCTCTATTTCTTCATTCTGTTTCTGCAAAAATGAGGGATGGATTCTCACTTCGTCAACACCTTCTGAGAGCTTTCTTATCTTTTCTTCATCAATCAGGTTTGTTGGGAGATAGATATGAATATGGAAATCTTTGAAGGCTGATTTGAGTGCTTTTGCATATTCCAATGTTCTATCAAAGAAGATAAGTGGGTCTCCTCCTGTTATCCCTGCGCCTGTTGCATTTGATTCTTTTGCCTCTTCAACAACTTCCTCGGGCGTCTTGCATTCTTTTTCATTTGCGAATATTACATCAATGTTCTTTCTTTGATTGCTTAACGAACAATAATAACAGTTTCTTGAGCATTTTCCGGTAATGAACAGGACTAATTTCTCTCCGCGAACACATCTTTTGCATCCTTCGGGGATATCGTTTACAGAATACGAGTCAAATTTTGTTTTCATGTTAAATCTCTAAGATTGTTCCTTCCCGTCCGACATTTATGACTTTTGTCTTTCCTACCATCTCTTCAATTCCTGCTGCTTCATGGATGTGCCCGTGAATTAAAAAGTCGGGCTTAAATTCT
>JBFYLR010000020.1:0-9200 GCA_041305305.1 Nanobdellota archaeon | reverse complement strand
AACCAAATTTCTTCTCCGCGTCCTGTATGTATTTGTCAATAATGTTTGCTATAAGATTGACTCTTACAATATTTCTGTTCTGCGATTCTATGTGCTTTAATCTTTCTCCTTCGGCTACTATCTTTCCTGCAAGAATGTCTCCTATTCTCAGCTTATATGCTACGTTTCTTTTGAATTGGTTGTCGTCAGTCATGTTGTTTGTTGTTTTAGTTTGTTTTTAAGTTTTTGTTTAGTTGAGTTTATCTTGATGTTCTCTGTATATGCTTTGAGTTTGGAGAGAAAATTTCTCCTGATTTTTTCAACTGGGAGATTGCATCTTCAAGCTCTTCAGGCTTTAGTTTTCCGGTGAGCTCTTTTTCCAGCTCCTCAAGAGGGATAAGCTTTCCAACACGGGATTCAAGCTTGTAAATTGTGTCTCTTACCGTCAGAATCTTGCTTCTCTTGGAAGAAGTTATTCCTGTTGTCATTTTGTCTATATCGAATGATTTTGTGTCTTCATCGTATCCTACCTGGGTTAATGACATCTTCAGGATATCTATTGCTTTCTTTGCGTCTTCTCTTTTTACCTTGTCAGAAAGACGAAGTCTCGCGCAGGCCTCTGAGAGACGGATTATTCCTTCTAACTGTCTTGCGGTTATCGGGATGGGCTTTATGTCCGAATCTGTTCTTATTGACTGGTTTCTGAGATTGACATAGAAACTCATTATCTCTTCTGTTGCTTCTTCAGTAAGCTTTGGCTTAACTTTCTGCTTAGAATATGATACATATTTTCTGAGCAATTTAGGGTCTATTACATCACGGATAACGTCCTGCGAGTGCTCTTCAAGGACGTGCCTTGCAATTGCCTCGTCCTGGGCGCGATTTGGCAAGTCTCTGATTACAAAAATTACGTCAAATCTTGAAAGCAATGCCGGAGAGATATCTATTTGCTGCGGGATAGGGGTGTGAGGGTCAAATCTCCCCATTTTGGGGTTTCCTGCTGCAAGAACCGTAGTTTCAGCTCTTAAAGTTGCGTGAATATTTGCTTTGGAGATAGAAACCGTCTGTTGTTCCATGGCTTCATGCATCGCGCTTCTGTCTTGTTCAGTCATCTTCTCAATCTCATCAATACAGACTAATCCTTTGTTCGCGAGAACCATTGCTCCTGCTTCCAAGCTCCACCCGCGAAGGAATTCATCTTTTACAACTGAAGCAGTTAATCCTGCGGATGTGGCTGCTTTTCCTGAAACATATCTTCCTTTTGGAGCGATTGTAGATATTACTTTGAGCATTACTGATTTTGCAACTCCCGGGTCTCCTACAAGAAGCACGTGCATGTCTCCTCTTGTTGAACCCCCATCTGATTTTACTTTCTTTACTCCGCTGAAAAGCTGAAGGAGAAGCGCCTCCTTTATGTTTTCAAATCCATATACACTTGGAGCAATGCTTTTGCTCAGCCTTTTGAATATATTTGGGTCTGCTGCGAGTTCAAGAATCTGTTTTGTTTCTTCTTCCGAGATATTCAAATCCTCAAAGGATTCTTCCATTGGGATTACATTGTTTGTTTCAACTGCAATGTCATATCTTGTTGAAATTGAGCCTGTTTGAAGAGGGACAGGCACTTCCTTAAGTACTCCAAATATTCTAATCTTGCTTCCCGGAGTGGTTCTTTCCTCCATTTTAGGGTCTACCAAGTCTTCTTTGACAAATACATTTATTCTTCTTGGCTGTTCTCCTCCTTCCAATGAGTCTGGAGACTCTTCAAGCTTGAGGCTTTGGACGTCAACCATCTCTTTTGATATAAGGCGGAACTGCCCTTTCCAGGTGCATGAGCATTTGCTTGGCTCCCTGAACTTTTTTTCTATCTGCAGGACTGAAAGGACTGCACCACAATTAGGGCATTCAAATCTTGCGTTGACAACCTGAGGGCGGACTTCTGAAGCCTGACGGACAATTCCCTCTATCCAGATTAACTGATCGAGGTGCCTCGCTCTTATCTCTCTTACTCTCACAAATGTAGTTTTTGGAAGGTTGTCAAATCTTATTCTTGGGTTTTTAATTAAGTCGGACAGGATTTCTTCAAGGGCATTCTCCATTATTGCAATTGTTTCTTCAGGGAACTCTATTACGCTTTCTGCAAGCTGAGGCGAGAACTCCGCAAGCATCGAAAAGTCTATTTTTGCCACTTTCCCTGCGGATTGGCGTATTTCTTTCTTGTAATCTGTGAAGAAGTTCTTGGATAATTGAAGCAGTTCGTCGTGTTTTTTCCTCTTTTCGACAGTCTTATCAGCCATAATTAGGGGATAGAAGTTTGCTTTAAATTGTTTGTTGTAGTCGTATTAATAGTACTTAATTGATATTATCGCAGGAGGTATGCTGCCAGGTTTGATTTATTATTTTTGCGCATGAGTATTCGCACGAGACAGGAATGCCATAGCACCATACAATTTGGGTGTCTGATCTTGTCAAGCCGGGCTTTATTGCTTTAAATCCTATACAGGTGCAGTCCATGTTTTTGTAATAGCCGTCCCCATGGGCAGTAAAGCTATCATCCCATCTATTGTTTGTTCTTGGCCAGAAAAATAGGGTTAAGAGCAGAATCACTATTATTGCAGTTATATACTTCTTTTTCATGTTATTCCAAAGGATTCATGACTTTTCCAAGGAAAAGGATATTTCCTGTTTTAACATCCTGGATTATGAACATAAATGGATGGTCTGCGTTGAATATCTTTGTTTCCTGAGGTCCGATTGAAGTCAGCTCCATAGTCACAACTGTTGCAGCGGCGGCTTCTGTACCTTCTTCATCAACAGCTACATATGCCTGATGGATTACCTTATCTATGTAAAGGTTATTAGTTCCATCCATTCCTGAGAAGTTTGCCTCATACGGATTGAATGCAGTAGGCATGCCCATTTTTGCGAGAGTTTCCGCAAGCAGGTATCTTGTCTCGAACTTGAATTTTGGAATGGAAATCCTGACTTCTTCTTTTATCATCTTATCTCTCGCTTCATTTATATTGTCAATATTTAATGTGGCTTCAAGATAGCCAAGTTCATTGTTCTTTGGGAGGAATATTATCATTGAGATATTATTTCCTTCATAAGGCATTTCAAGAATCTGGAGCTTGTCGGATTCTCCATATCTGAACAAATCTGTCTGGTGCATCATCGGGACGGTGACATTCTCTTCAGAATCCAATGTGAAGTCGTTATCAAACGTATTTTCTTTTTTGAATTGGCTCTCCCATTTGCCTTTGAAGTAAATGGCGTTTGTAAGAACGAGGCGTGTTAGAGGTGAGATATCTCCTGGGGCGATAATGTCTTTTATCTTGTCGTTTGTCTGGGCTTCTATCCAGTCATTTATAGTTTCCCTTGATTTCTCTGTTTCTGTCTTAAAATCAAGGTTTGTGACTTTTCCGCCGTAATAACTCTCAATTAACTGGAAGTATTCCGGGAGGAATTTGTAATCCTTCTGCGCCCAGAGGGCATTTGCGGTTCTTAGCATATAGGGCTTATCTTTTGCGTTGAGCTCTGAATAGACTGCATAGAAAGGCTCTTTTAGATTTTCTGGGAAGTGGAAGACTTTCTGCATTTCTTCTGCTGTGCTTCCTCTTGCGCCCTCATATGTCATTGCAAGGGCTGAAGATATGCTGTAAGGGGAGTAAAATACATTGTCTTTCCCGAACTTGTAACCTGAATACATTTCCAGCGCGAACTGGTTGTTTGCATAAACAATCTTTTCAATATCGGTTGAATTTACGCTGATTGTTGGCGCTGGAGCAGGACTGTTTATATTTATCAAGATTATTACTGATACTACTAATACGAGCAGTGCAGTTATTCCGATTGCGATTGATATTTTTTTCATAGAAATACCTATTTTAGGTTATATTTAAACTCTTTTTTGACTTCAAACCGGATTGAACCAAGGGGTTTATTCCAATCCGAATCTCAGAATAGCGCCAACGCCTTTTGTGAGATTGAAGAATTGTTCTCCTTCTGGGCTTTCCGTAGTTATTACTACCACTTCTGCACTTATGCCTGCAGCTGCTGATTCATATTCCTTTATCTTTTCTTTGCCCATTTCCTTTGATATGAGTATTGTATCAGCTGCTCCTCTTTCCAAAGCCAACTTGACTCTTTCTTCTCCGTAAACTGCTCTGTTCTTTGATTTTCCTAGGGTTTCTAGGAATTTGTTAACTGCATTCTTCTCTTTTATTAGCTCCTGGCTGGCGATGTCTTTCTCTGAGGCTTCAACCAGAAGTTTTAATCCATGCTCATCAGTATATCCTATATCCTTTATTGCAATCACTTTCTCTTTTAGTTTTGTGACTAATTCTCCGTATTCCAGAAACTCTTCTTTTGTAGGTATAGGCCCTCCGACAATTATACCTTTGAGTTTTGGCATATCAAAGAATATTTCTTTCATCTCGTCCGCAATTCTTCTGAAGAATTCTTTTGCAAGCCCTTCCGTTATCCTCTCAAATCTTGCTGCGCTCTGCCCTCCTGCCCTTATTTTTCCGGGAACTCCGGAAGTCATTTTTCTTATGACATTTATCTTCTTTCCTTCAAGAGCGCCTATCGTAGCCTCTCTTCTGTCCATTACTAGAAGCCCGTAAATATCCTGAATTTCAAGCATTTCTTTCAGAGGTTCTATGATAAATCTCTGGTCGCATCTGTATGTTCTGACATTTAATGGTTTTGGAGGTTCATAGAGCCAGGATTGAATATCTTGCGTTCCTTCTTTCTCTGAGACATTTCCTGCGAATGCCGCCAAACCATTTGGAGGAGTTAGTTTTATTTGTTTGAGTTCTCGTATAATTGTGTCCAGGGAGTCTATGACTGCAGTTCGCGTCTGCTTGGATTTTATGTTCTCTGCTGTTGAACGCTCTGCTTCCAGCTGTCTAACTACAGCATCTTTATTGAAACCTGCAGGTATCATTACAGTTACGAGCTCGGTGTGCCTGCCTCTTACCTTTTCAAGCTTTGAAATGAGCTCTTCGAGCTCGGCTTTTTGTTTATCGTTAAGTTCCACAATTATAAGTGCCGCGAAGGGGTTATAAATTTGTCTCTGGAAGGAGGTGAGTAACTATTTTAAGCCCAGATTTCTTATAGTTATTATGAAGAGGCCTATCCTTAGAGGTTATTATGGGGGAATTTTTTTCGAATTTGTGCTTCAGGAGAGAAAAGCTGACGCCGTAGTCATACTTCCGGGTTTTCCGAGCGGGAATGATTTTACTGATTTAATTTCTTTCTTCTTCGAGAAGGGATATCATGTCTTTGTGCCTCGTTATAGGGGGAGCTATCAGAGCTCGGGGATATTTATGTCAAAGAATCCTGTTGAAGATTTGATGTTTTTCGTTGAACATCTGAAGAGCGGTGAGGCGAAAAGCCTTTGGGATATGAATAAGGAGACTTTTGTAATAAACAAATTGATTCTTGTTGGCGGAAGCTTCTCAGGAGCCATTGCGTGCGGACTGGCTGCGAAATATCCTGTTTTCAGCCATCTTATTCTTCATGCACCTGTCTGGGATTTTCGCGAACATAATGCAGCAGGGGACGAGCAGGATTTGGAGAATATGACTGAGTTCGTAAAGAATGCATACAAGAACTGCTACCGTTTCAAGTTCAAGAGCATTAGAAAGAAGCTTGAGAAGTTTGACGATTTAAAGCCTCAATATTATATTCCTAAACTTGACTTGCCTGTTCTCATAATGCATGATCCTAATGATAAGGTTGTCTCCTTCAGGAACACAAAAAAATATCTCGGGATGATTCCTCAGGCAACTTATCTTGAGCATTATTTCGGGCATAAATTCGGCACTGACTTACTGTCTGCATTCTGGAAAGATGTTGACAAGTTTGTGAAGATAAATTATCTCAGTGACGAAGAGAGAGCAAAGCAGATTGCAAGGAGAAGAGCGGAGGAGAAGAAGGTTCAGGAGATAAAGAAGTTTGAGAGGGCTTTAAAGAGCGCTGAAAAAGGGAAGATTGAGATTAAGGTTATAGACTCAGATAAAGCTGAGAATTAACAATTCTGAAGAGATTCATAGATTTTTCTGAATTCTTCTGGGAATGCAAATTGATTTAAGAACTTCTGAAATTCATCTGCTTCTATTGAAAGCGAATCAAGGTGGCGGCAGAATCTCGTGTCTAATTTGATTATTCCTTCTTCAGGTTTTGAGAAATCAAGCAAATAAGGATATACTCTGCATTCTGCAGGTCTTGAATTGTAGATATCGCATCTTCCATGGGTTTCATTTAGGAATATGCAATTCCCATTTTCTTTTCTTCTTAGCAGATAGCCTATGCCTTCAGGAGTATTAACTGCAACAACATTGCCCCTAAATTTGTCTTCTTCACCTGGCCAGAGAACAGGTGTTAATGGAAGCTCTTTAGAACAGCACCCTACGCACCCAGAACAATTTATTTTTAACATCTTACAGGAATTTGACACCAAGAGGTCCGTCTTTGATTTCTTTTGCTGAGCAGACTGATTTTATATCTGCAAGAACTGGCTTCAGAAGCTTTGAATCTTCCTTTGGAATTGTCAGTATTATTTCTGCCTTCATGGATTTCTGGGCCTTTGACTTCTGCTGACGAACGAAGCTTACAATTTCTATTAGCTTAGCCCAGATTTGGTCGTCGTCTTTGTTTGATTTGACTTTTAATGGAACAGGCCACTTCTCACTGTGAATTGAATTTGATTTTTCAGTTGTCTTGAAGTATTTGTGATAGAGCTCTTCGGTTATATAAGGTGTTATTGGAGCCATCAGCTTAAGGATTATTAAGAATGCATGATACAATGTGTAGAATGCAGAGGCTTTCTCTTCTTCTGTTCCCTGATAGACACGGTTTTTTACAATTTCAAGGTAGTTGTCTGCGAATGTCTGCCAGAAGAATTTATCTGTTTCAAGCTTTGCTCTTGAATAGTTGTAGTCTTCAAATGCATCTGTCGCTTCTTTTACCAGCTTATCCAGTTGAGTAAGGAATAATCTGTCTGTTTCGCATAATTCTGGCTTTTCCTTCTGATATTTTAAGTTCATGAAGACGAAGTTGGCTGCGTTAAGTATTTTCGTGACGAATTTCTTTCCTGTTACAACATCTTTTTCCTGATAATCGAAGTCCTCTCCTAATTTGCTTGATGCCGCCCAATATCTTGTCGCATCTGCGCCGTATTTGTCCATTACTTCCTGAGGGCGAATTACATTTCCTTTGGATTTTGACATTTTCTCTCCTTCTTTTGTGACGAAACCTGATATTATTGCATGCTTCCAGGGGTTTTTGCCAAAATGGAGATGCGATTTTATCATTGTGTTGAAAAGCCAGAAGGTTATAATGTCATGAGCCTGCGGTCTTAGGTCCATGGGAAATAGTTTCTTTTGAATTTTTTCAGGCATCAGAGTTGTTGCTATGCGTGGAGTCATTGATGATGTAAACCAGGTGTTCAGGACATCTGTTTCAGGAACAAATTCTTTGCTCTTGCACTTAGGGCATTGCTTTAATTCAGGCTTGTCTTTCATAGGGTCAACTGGGAGCTGTGATTCGTCCGCAAATATTGGCTCGTCACACTTTTTGCAATACCAGACTGGGAAAGGTATGCCAAAATATCTCTGGTTTGAAATAAGCCAGTCCCATTGCAATCCTTTTACCCAATTATCATACCTGTGCTTCATATACTCTGGATGCCACTTTAATTCTTCCCCCCATTTTAGCATATCTTTCTTCAAATCAAGGTATTTGACAAACCATTGCTTGCTTTTTATGAATTCTATCTCTGTTCCGCATCTCTCATGCACGTTTACAGCATGCTTCAGAGGTTTTTGTGCAGTAAGCAAGCCTGCTTCCTTGAGCTTTTGGATAATTTCCTTTCTTGCTTCTTTTATCCTCATTCCCGCAAACTCTCCTGCGATATCTGTCATTCTCCCTTCTTCAGAAATTGCTATCTTAATTGGGAGATTGTGCGCCTTCTGCCATTCCATATCGGTTTGGTCTCCGAAAGTGCAGCACATTACCAATCCTGTTCCTTTTTCTATATCTGCTCTCTCATCTTCCATTATAGGAACTTCAAAATTAAATAATGGGACTTTGGCTTTCTTTCCGTTGTACTTTTTGTATCTCTTGTCTTTTGGATTGTAGAAGACAGCAACACAGGCAGGAAGAAGTTCAGGTCTTGTTGTTGCAACAGTGAGATTATCCTTTCCGGATTTGAAGGTTATATCATTAAATGTTGTCTCTATTTCCTTGTCCTGCGCTTCTATCTGAGCTATTCCGGTTTTGCATTCTGGGCACCACATTGCAGGAGCGTCTTTTCTGTATAATCTCTTCTTTTTCAATAAATCAAGGAAAGACCATTGAGAGGTTTTTCTGGAGTGCTCGTTTATTGTTGAATAATATATATCCCAGTCGCAGCTTATTCCTATATTTTTCCAATCTTGTATGAATCTTGGGAGCTCTTTCTTAAGGTAAGTCATGCAGAGTTCGATAAATTTCTCTCTCGGGAGGTCTTTTGCATTTATTCCGAGTGTTTTCTCAACTAATCTCTCGGTTGGAAGCCCATTGTCATCTGTTCCGAACGGATAGAAGATGTTGAAACCCTGCATTCTCTTGTATCTCACTATAAAGTCCTGCTGTGAGTATGAGCATGCGTGTCCGATGTGCATTTCACCTGAAACAGTAGGCGGCGGTGTATCTACTGCATATATCTTCTTCTTAGAATTCTGGTCAAATTTGTAAGTGCCTTCCTTTTCCCAGTATTTTCGCCACTTTTCCTCAAGCTCTTTTAGATTAATCTCCGGCATGTTTGTATAACAAAGATATATCTTAAAAAGCTTGGGGTTTTAGTTGGTTTATTGCGTTTCAAGATTCATGTAACGCTTTTCTATTCTCCACATTGTTGGGGTAATTCCTGCTTCCAGGTTCTCGTGCCAGGGCTGGACTTTGCAATGAACCTCAAGGAGTGCTCTTAACTTGTTTGTATCTAACTGCGGGAGATTCTCGTGCAAAATCTGCAAGAAGTTTCTGACTAGTCTTCCTCTGTTGTTTCCAGATCTTATATGGCTCTCTAGCTTGAATTCTCGAATGTCCGAAAAGATTCTATGCAACGTTCTTATTGCTTCTCCAGCTTTTATCAATGATTCTTCAGATAATTCGGGGTAGAGTTCTCTGGCTTTGTCGTAAAATTCCTTCAAATGGCTAACTTCATAGATAGTTTTGTG